>JABDJU010000154.1 GCA_013003325.1 Acidimicrobiales bacterium | reverse complement strand
CTAATAAACATCTCAAACAACCCCCAATAACCATCAACTAGATATCTCTAATAGAACTAACAATAAAAAAAAAACGTTCGCACCGATGAGTACGACCTATTCGGTACCGACGGCTGGGCCGCGTGGCTCGACGACCAGCCCTTCACCCTCACCACCATGGGAGAACTGCGTGACGAGTTCCGAGCGGCTGCTTGAGCCCGGACCAATTTGGGATTGGTCCGGGCTATGTGATCAGGACTCCAACAGGGCGGTGAGCTTGTCGATGGCCATGTTCCAGCCCATCGCACCGGGGGAATCGGCGGGCACACCTGCATGGGTCATGGTCATCTGAGTGGCCCCGTCGACCTCGGCCAAGATCACGGTGATCTCGGTGGTCTCGGGATGCCCTTCCGGCATCCCCATCTGCTCGGGCGACATCACGTTGCCATCGGCATCGGCCATCGCTTCGGTGTAGACCAGCCGGTGAGGCGGCTCGACGGCCAGATACTCACCTACGAAGAACATGGTCATCTCGCCCTGCGGGGTCTGCATCTGCATCCCGATCTTGCGCGTGCCGCCCTCACGGACGTCCATTTCAGCGACCGGAATGGTGGCGCCCTGGGGTCCGTACCACGACGCGAAGTGCTCGGATTCGGCCCACATGCTCCAGACCTTGTCGATTGGTGCGGAGAATGTGCGCTCGATGGTGACGGCGTTGTCTGTACTGGTCATGGTTTCTTTCCTTGGTTTCGGGTTTCAAGTATGTCGAGGTAGTCGGCCATTTGGTCAAAGCGCTGTTCCCACACTCCGCGGTACTGCTCGGTCCAGTGGGCGACGACCCGAAGTCCCTCGGGATCGATCGCACATGGTCTGAACTGTCGCTGTTTCCCACGGGTGATGAGACCGGCCGCTTCCAGCACCTTGATGTGCTTGGAGATAGCGGGCAGTGACATGTCGAAGGGCTCCGCCAGCTCGTTCACCGTTGCCGCGCCCTCGGCCAGGCGATCGAGAATTCGTCGTCTGGTCGAGTTGGCGAGGGCAGCAAAGGCGTGGTCGAGGCGTTCTTCTTCTTGGGGGTTCGGGGCTGAGATCATTGCTTTGCCAATCGGTTAATCAACCAGATAGTTAATCAACGTAGTGGCAAAGTAGCGGAGGCTCGAGTGGTCGTCAAGGGGAGCGACAACAATCACGCCAAATCAGCGGGCTTCGCTCGATAGGTCACAGTTACAGTCGTCGTGATGTCAGCCTTCGCCCCAGTTGCCGAACGAAGGCGGCCGGCTGCGTTTCAGCCCGGCACTCGGGGCTTCACGTTCGTGACGTCGATGTCGATCGGGATGACGGCGTTGGCCATCGATACCATCCTCCCTGCCTTCGACGAGATCCGCGCTCACCTTGGATTGGAACCGGGCGCCACGGAGCTGACGTTATTGGTGTCGGCGTTCCTGATCGGTTTCGGCGTTGGTCAGCTCCCGGCCGGCCTTCTCGCCGACCGTTTCGGACGGCGGCCGGTGCTATGGGGCGGCCTCGGCCTCTACATCGTTGCCGCGCTCGCCACCAGCGTGGCACCGTCGCTGTGGACCATGGCGGCAGCCAGGTTCGTATGGGGCTTGGGTGCGGCGGGCCCCAGGGTGGCTGTCACCGCTATGGTGCGAGACGCATTCTCCGGTGAGCAGATGGCCCGTCAGATGTCGACGATCATGGCGGTGTTCCTGTTGATCCCGATGTTTGCGCCCGGCATGGGAGCTGCACTGCTCACGGTTGGTTCTTGGCAGTGGACAATCTGGATCTGTGCCATCCTCGGCATCTTCGTCGTGGCTCTCGGTATCCGGCTGCCGGCGACACTGCCCGTCGATCAGCGTCGTTCGTTGGATCTCGGAGAGGTGTGGACCAGCTGGCGTATGGTGTTCTCGGCGCCGGCCACGGTGCCTTACATGTTTGCCATCACCCTCGCCACGGGGGTCTTCCTCTCGTACCTGGCATCGTCGGAGAACTTCTTTGAGGTTGTCTTCGATCTGGGCGATTGGTTCCCGATCATCTTTGGAGTGATGGCGTTCGGTCTTGCCGGCGCAGCGATACTCAACGGCCGCGTGGTCGAAGCGGCCGGCCTGCCCCGCTTGATGCGCGTGTCGACCATCGCCTTTGTGGTTTCAGCCGCCGCGATGCTGACACTGTCGTTGCTGGCTTCGGGGACGCCGAGTTTCTGGGTGTTCGCTCCGGTGATGCTGCTCGCCCTCATGTCGCTCCAGGTGATGATCGTGAATGCGAACACAGCTGCGATGGTCCCGCTCGGTCACGTCGCCGGATCGGGCGCTGCGTTGTTGGGCATGGTGCCGCTGGTGTTCGGCTCACTACTCGGATCGGCAATCGATCAACAGTTCGACGGGTCGATGACACCGTTATCCGCAGCGTTTCTTGGAGCGTCCGTCCTCGTGTTCGGAATCATCCGGTATGCACTGCGGATCTCGGAGCTTCCGCCGATCAAGGAATCAGCGCAGCACGAGGTCGACTGCCTCGAGGTGGGAATCGGCGGCTAGCCCCCGTTCGCTGTCCGCTGGCGAAGCCGAAGCAGGCCAGCGCGACCGGTGGTGGCCATCACGGCGGCCAATATGTTGAAGCCGATATCGACCGGATCGAATACCCGGTTGGGCAGTGCCGCTTGGATGCACTCATCGGCGACGCCGAGCCCGGAGGTGATAAGGACCGTCAAAAGGGCCGGTGCCGGCACACTTCGTCCCGCCGAGCGTCGCTCCAGCAGCGCCTCGTACACCAGCAGGGCCACGATGCTGTACTCGATCAGGTGGGTGCGTTCCTCTGGGATTCCCATGCGGGCGAACACCAACAGGTAGACGGCGACGACGCATAGAACCAGCCCGACCTCCGCACCTCTCGCTTTGACCTTGAAGCCGAATGCCACGAGCGCGACCCCGATCAGAAGGAAGGCGAAGGCGAACAGGTTGTCGAGAAGGGCGCGGGCCCGAAGTTCGTCGCTGAGGGTTCGGGCCAAACCGAGCGTGGAGTAGATGGTGGCTACCACGACGGCGGTCCAGATCCAGAGCCTCCGCTCGCGGGCCGACGCAAACCCTAGGTCGACGTTCACCTCCTCATTGTGGTGCATAGTGGTTCGGGTGAGCGCTGAGCCCCACGCCAACACCGGAAGTCGAGCACGCGATCACCTAGCCAATGAACGTACGTACCTCGCCTGGGTTCGCACGGCAATCGGCGCCCTCGCCCTGGGCATCGCCGTGGAGCGCTTCGGCACCGACAACGCGGCCACCGGCCCTGACGCAGAGGTCGAATGGAACGGGGTTCGTCTGTATGCGTTGTTGCTCGTGGCAGGCGCGGTGGCGGTGCTCGCCATGGCGACCCGTCGCTACTTCGCGGTCGCCCGTGACCTCGACGATGGAATCTTTCGGGTCGACCGCAACAGTCCGTATGTGATTTTGGCCGGCACCGCCGCGCTGGCCCTGCTGTCGGTCGGCCTGTTCCTGGTCTGATGCCGGTTGGCTCAGATCGGGAACCGGCGACGGATCCAGTCGGCTAGGAGCGGATCAACGATGCGAAGGTCTCGGCTGATAGTGCCCGACGCAATAAGCCGATTGCGGGCAGCAGCGATCCCGCCTTGGGATGATCCGAGCAGCTCCAGCGATCCGCCGAACAGGGGCCTCCCTGCTTGCAGTGAGCGAAGCACGGACTGCTCGGACGGAGCGAATGAGCTGAACAGGGTCTCGAGAGCCGATTCGGTGTTGGCCCGCACCAGGTCGAACGCCGACGCCAGCAGGTTGTCGGGGGCCGGCTGACCCGGTTCACACAGGCGCCACGCTGCATCGGCGATCTGCATTGCCCGATAGGGATGCCCCTCGCTGACGGGGTGGAGCCCATCGACGACGTCACCGGGGTCACGGTCGGTGGCTTCAAACCCTTCGCGCACGATCGCCGCCAACGAGTCGGGGCTGAACCCTTCGATGTTCAGCAGGTCGGCCTGGGCATAGAACGGTTGGTCTCGAAGGCTGAACATCGACGCCATCGCCGTGGGTTCGGATCCCGCGAACAAGAGTCCGATCTCCCGCACGTGGTGTTGGAGTTTGGTGCGCAGCATTCCGGCGACTCCCTCGACCTGGTTGATGCTGGAAAACTCGTCGATGATCACCACGGTCGGATGGGTCAATGCCGCCTTGACGAGCACGTCGAGTATGAGATGCAGAGCAGCGTCGGGGTCGGGTCGCAGCGAGGGCTTCTGAGCGAACTGCACTTTGAACACCCCGAGGTTGAGCGAGAGGGTGGACGCGATCGACCGCAGAGCGTCACGAATCGGACCCCGTGTTGCGGCCAGAGCTTCATCGAGTCGAACCACAACGTCGGCTTTGGATCGTGTTTCGTAGAAGTCGATCCAGATCACGTTGGCCCCGCCTTCGGTGACCACCGACTCGACCTTGCGCAGCACGCTGGTCTTGCCGAAGCGACGCGGTCCTAGAAGCGCGGTCACCCGTCGCTCGGTCGCCCGCTCCACCAACTCGTCTACGATTTGGTCGCGGCCGCGAACCTCCTCGGGTTGCAGTGGACCCTGGTGGGGGAATGGGGATACGTCCATGCCGAATCTTATCACTATTTAGGATGATTATGTGCTCAGCACAGCTATGAAGATTGGGCTGGAGGTCTGGTCTGGATCGTACGGGCAGGTCGAGTCCACCTGCCTCTTGGCCGAGGAGGTCGGCATTGATGCCTTCTACTACGGAGAGTCGCCTCACGCCTTGAATCTCGATTGCTGGACCACGCTCGCCGGCCTGGCCCGCTCCACTTCGCGAATTCGGCTCGGGCCGGTGATCTCGAACGTCCTGCCGACCTACCGCAGCGTTGTGCTGCTGGCCCGGCAAGCGGCCGCCGTCAATTCGATGGCTGGCGGGCGGGTTGATTTCCGAACCGGGGCGGGTGCTTCGGCGAGGTTCGGTCGCCCGTGGTGGGAGCCCTACGACGTCACATACGGCGATTACGACCAGAGACTGGCCGACCTCGCGGCGTCGCTCGAGCGTATTCCGCAGATATGGGCCGCCGAGGGTGTCGAGCTGCCGATCACGCTTGCGGCCAGGGGAGACCGGGCAATGAAGCTCGCCGCCACCTATGCCCACGTGTGGGAAACCTCGTTCTGTACACCCGAGGAGTTCGCCGCCCAGAAGGCCACCATGACTACGTTGCTCGACGGGCGGACAAGCCTCGCCTCCCTCGAGATCGACGGGTTCGTGGCCAGTTCGCGAGCAGGTGTGCATGTGCTTACCGATCGTGTTCGCGCCGAGCGCGGAGAAGCCGAAGACCTCGATCCGGTGTTCGAGCGAGCCCTCGTGGGGACGCCGGATGAAGCAGTCGTGCAGCTTCAAGCGCTGGCGGAGTCGGGAGTTGACCAGGTTGTCGTTGCGCTCCACGATCCGCACGACCACGATGGCGTACGAGCAGTAGGCGAGATGGTCTCGTTGTTGGCTGAGGGTGTGAAGGAGAACGAGTGAAGGTATCGGCTGACTTCGTCTGCGAGCACGGCATGCCCCAACCTTGGGCCACCTGCACCGATTGCATGCTGTTGCCCCGCGACCGTCAGCCCGAACCGCCCGCACCGGAGCCAGCCAAGGTCAAGGCAAAACCCAAGCCAGCCGGTCGCCGAAAAGCGTCGACCGGCTCCAGGGCGACCGGGCGGGCGCCGACTCCGCGCCCTTCCACCCGGCTGCCCCGTTCACCGACCGACCTGGTGCCCGATCTCTTCGGGCAGTATGCCCTGGCCTACGAAATCCCGGAGCAGAACCTCCGCTATCACACCCAAGGTTCCGACAGCGACTGGTTGCCGATCGCATCCATGCCCCGCGACCTCAGGCACAGCGGCTGGGTGTACCTACAGATCGACCGCAAACTGGTTGCCCGATGCCGGGTCCGCACGATTGGGTTTCGAGACCGACGTTGGACCCACGAGAAGCCCGGCGACACCCGCGACGCCGGGCCCGGAGGAACGCTCGAACTCTTCGATGACGGGTGGGAATTCATTTCGATCGACCTGGGGCCCGCCGGAGACCGAAGCGAGGCGGGATATCGCTATTTGGTGACCGGCCCCGATGGTGAGGTCAGCCTCGCACTGGCGGAGGACCGCTGACCAGCCTCGCAGATCGCCATTCTTGCCAGTGGCGGTCGGCTGCGGGGATGGTTCCCGGGTTGTGACCCTGGAATACGTTCCGCCTTATAGCGACAATGTGGGGCGCAAAGAAAAGGGCCTGGGCTCGCTTGAGGATGCGGTGCTTGGTGGTGCGGGGGATGGCGTCGATGGTGTAGACACCCCGTCGTAGCCTGCGGATGCGTCCGTTGCGTATTTCCCATCTCAGCGCGTCGGAGATGATCTTGGAGGCTCGTCCCCACACGGTGTACCCGTCGAGCGCGAGTTGTCGGGCGAGGCCCTTGATGGTGGTGATGCCCTGGTGGATGTAGCCGGTGAGCACGTAGCGCAGGTCGCGGCCGGAGAGAGCGCGGTGGGTGTTGATCGGCTCATATCCCGTGGGCGGACAGGGCGGACAGGGCGGACAGGCCCGGGAGGGCCGGTCAGGGCTATTCAGTTGTGGTGAGACTTCGTTCATGCCGGTTCTTCCTGTGCCTGCGCTGTCGTTGTCTGGTCCGGGCCGGGGTAGCCGAGGGAAGGGGGATGGTCTTCCATGTCCGGCCGTCGGGCCGACCGATGGTGAGTGTCCGTTCGCCATCGAGCCTGAGTTGCCAGCCTTTGTGCACCCGTTCGTGGTGGACGGTGCACAGTGGGATGAGGTTGTTGAGGTCGGTGGGTCCCCCGTGTTCCCATTCGATGATGTGGTGGATTTCGCAATAGTCGAATCTGACGTCGCAGAGGGCGCAGGTGGGGTACATGATCCGCAGTGCGGTGCGTTGCGCGTCGGTGGCGGTGCGATGAGACCTGCCGACCGCAAGGGCTCGACCGGAGGGGCCGAGCACGGTGTGGGTGATCCACGCATCACACAGCATCTGCTGGAGCTGTGACAGCGGCAGGTTGGTGCCCGCACCGGTGTGTTTGACTGTGCCGTCCCACACCCCGCCGGTGAGGGTGTCCCGGTCGACGATCACCTGGATGGAGGGGCGGCCCTTCTTCACATTGCCCGAGTCGATCAGCGAGCAGATTGCTGCAGCGTTCAACTGTTCGCCGTGATGCACGGTGTCGCCGGCATCAGAGCGCTGCTTGGCTATCGAGCGGGCTTGGGCATCGATCGCGTTCTGAACCTTCTCACCGGACACAGCGTCGAGATTCAGCCGGCCGTGCCACCGGCCATCAGAGCTGGTGTAGGAACGAAACGAATTCTTCTCTTCAGCCGAGGCCTGGTCGGTAATGCCGTCGTCGGATATCCGATCGGTCACCGTTCGCAGCCAGCCAGCGAAGCGTTTCGGGTTCATACGGGCTGCTTTGCGAGCCAGAGACCGGTCGCGCCCGTCCAACGCGGTGACCCATGAAGGGTTGTGACGCAACCGGTGGCGGGCTGCTGCGATGGCATCGATATTCGCCGTGGCGATTGCTCCGCCCATGAACCCGGCCGCTACAGCCGGCATGGGTTCGGCGAGGGTGGCCCGTCTGGAGATACGCCGAGCCTCGGCGGTGGAGTGCTTGCCGGCGGTCGCGAACACATCCTCGGCGGACAGGCCTCCCAACTGCTCGAGCCGGCCGGCAGCGGCAGAGCCGACCCCCTCCAACACCCGTATCGTTCGCTCGTTGGAACGAACGAAATCGATGGCTCGTGCCTCGTCGAAGCACTCCAGCGAGACCGTGTCGAGCAGGTCGGCATGATCACGGAGAACCGCCGAAGCCGGATGTCGAGAAGCGTCCGCCACCATGCAAACAACCCTACGCACCACCTGTGACAGAGTTCGTCGGCGCCGAGCCCGGAGCTACACCCGGTCGTTTGACATCAACGCCAGCAGGTCGGTGAGGGTGCCGGGTCGGCCGAACAGATAGCCCTGCGCCAAGTCGCACCCCAGCTCGGCAACCCGCAACCGCTGCTCTTCGGTTTCGACGCCCTCGGCCACCACGGTGAGGCCGAGATTCTTGCCTAGGTCGATCATCGTTCGAACGAAGGTTTCGTCGTTTGCTACATCGGCGATGAAGGGTCGGGCGATCTTCAAAATGTCGACCGGGAGACGGTGTAGATAGCTCAGCGAGCTGTAGCCGGTGCCGAAGTCGTCGAGAGCAATACGGACCCCTAGATCACGCAGATCTGACAACTGCTCGATCGTTCGGTCCGGGTCGCGGATGAGCGCGGTCTCGGTCAC
>JABDJU010000145.1 GCA_013003325.1 Acidimicrobiales bacterium | reverse complement strand
GAGCAGTTGTGGGGAATCGGTGTGAGGAACGACGACGGGTCGATCGGTTGCGACGGCGACATCGATCGCTCCAATTCCAACGGGGTCAGACCCCGGCGCCTGACCGCATCCCGCGAGGAGCGCTGCGGCTTCAGAGATCCCGTCGATGCCGCGTGCGCAAAGCCAGCGGGCGGCGGTTCCGATAGCCGCCGCCCGACCAATGTCGATGCCGCAACCGATCGCCGCCTTGGTCACGGTCGTTTCGATTTCGTTGAGTGAGAGTTCGATCACAGAGCCGGCAGCCACCAATCGTCAACGTCGGGAGCGGTGAGCTCGTCTGTCAGCGGCGCTCCCTGAAAAAGGGTGACACGGGTCCAAAGATCGGATTTGGGATCGAACTTCGAGGCACCAAAGAACGAGAGCTTGCAGCGCAGCATGTCGATCGGCAAGCAGTCTTCACCGATGAGATTGTCTCTGATCTCCGAATATGGATACCGCTGCAACGTCTGGACCCGCTGCACCGCGTATCTGTGTTCGGGGCGTTCGAGCAAGACCTCCGCCACCTTCGAGTGTGGATCGTGGTCGTCGAGGTCAGCAGCCAACACCGCTACCCGCCGAGCCACGTCGAGAGGACGTTCCCGTTCGGCTCCGGCCTCGCTGAAACGATCGCCGATGCGGGGCTCCAACTTGTCCTCCGAGGTGTACCAGAACCGACGGCAGTTGGCCGGATCCTCGTAGTCCAGCTCGGTTGCCCACGACCATTGCTTCGCGATCAGCGATGCGAGGGCGTCGACGGTCATGCCGGCGTCGACCCGGCGGTGTTCGGTGGCGGTCATGCAGTCGGCCAACCCGTCGACGAGGGTCGGGTAGGTTTCGATCAAGGTCGATACGAGCAGCTCGACACCCTCCAACGACCATCGGTCGGCCACCGCCATCAAGCGATCCCACGGTTCGCCGGAGGCGAGGAAACCGCCCGAGGTGAGTTCCTTCACCTCCTCGAGCTCATTGCGGAGGGTGACGATGCGGCTCTGCTGTCGCTCCTGATCGACGTTCCACTGGTTCAGGTGCAACGCGGCCCGATCGAGCAGGGATCGGAATCGCTCGACGTCGCCGGGCTCAGCCACCCGGATGGCCCGCACCCGGGCCAACGCTGTCTCTCGGGCCAGCATCCAGTTGTTCAGCAGTTCGGGATGGCTAACGAGGAACGGTGCCATGCCGAGTCCGGTTGCGTTGCCGATACCGAGATGCCGCTTCAGCCGACGGTCCAGACCGACCGCGCTCGATGGCGACCGCTGGTAGGCCATGTGATCGACCAGATCATGGGTAAACGTTCTGATCAGCCACACCGCGAGCATCTCGGCCCGGAATGCGCCGCCGAGCACCGGCCGATCCTGGATGAGGTCTCGATCGGCGATGCCGAACTTCCCGTTCCCGTACACCGCCGTGGTTCGCATCAGGTAGCCGATCTTCCCGATCAAACCCCCGTCGGGTTGTTGCCCGGAGGCCAGCCGGTCCACGACGTGTTCGAACAGCCGAACCGACCGGTTGGCCCTGCTCAGCACCAGGTCGTGCGAGTTGTAGCGGGCCGCTTCCTGACGAGGGGCCGATGCGTGCAGCCGATCGAGATCTGAGGCGGTCGGGACGCCGTCGAACAGCACGAAGCTCGAGTCCCACGCCTCCGCTATCACCCGATCGGTGCGCTCGGTCGGGTCGAGCGGTGTGGCGAAGGCACACAGGCTGTAGGTGCGGTCGCCGATGTCGACGGCGTAGACCGCTCGGCCGAATCCGTGCTGATCGAGCTCGAAAACGGTCCGGTTGCACGTGGCGCCGGCATCGGCCAGATCCCGGATCAAGGCCCGCATGAAGCTCAAGCGACTGGGAAAGAAGCTCCCCATGCGATCGAGCCGCATCACCTCGGCTGGATCGCGTAATGCGGTCTGGGGAAACAAATGGCCGGCTCCGCAGACCCCATCGTCCTGTTGTTGTAGAGCGCTCATCACATCGGACCGAACGAGCGATCAAAGAACTGCAGCCAGTTGTCACCCATCAGCCCGCCAATTTCGGCTTCGGAGAACCCGACCGTCGACAGCCCCTCAGCGATGGCGTCGAAGTGCAGGTTGGACTCGAACCAGGCGGGCTGGTTCGGGAACCCGGCTGCGTCGGCCGAACCCTCGCCGTAGTCCGTCACCTTGGTCCACCGTCCGTTGCGCATCCATTCGACCACTCTGTCGGGCTGGTTCTGACACAGATCGCTGCCGATCCCGAGGTGTTCGGCTCCGTAGCGGTCGGCGGATTCGGCCACCATCTGGCTGAAGCTCTCCAGCGTGCAGTCGGATCCTTCTGCCAGATGATGGGGGTACAACGAAAATCCCAGCATCCCGCCCGACTCGGTGAGCGATCGCAACACCCGGTCGGACTTGTTGCGCCGGGCCGGATGCCACCAGTGGGGATTGGCGTGGGTGATCGCGATCGGACGATCGGAGATTTCGATCGCTTCGAGCGTGCTGCGTTCGGCGCTGTGGCTCATGTCGACGACGAGACCGACCCTGTTCATCTCGGCGATGGCCTGCCGACCGAACCGAGTGATGCCGGGGTCATCGTCCTCATAGCAGCCGGTGGCCAGCAGCGATTGATTGTTGTAGCTGAGCTGCATGAAGCGAACGCCGAGCGTGTGTACCACCTCGACCAGGCCGACGTCGTCCTCGATCGGTGAGGGATTCTGGAAGCCGAGGAAGATCGCGGTGCGTCCCTCCCGCTGAGCCCGGCGGACGTCGTCGCCCGATCGACCGAGGAAGATGCGATCGGCAAAGCGTTCGAAGCGGCGGTTCCATTCCTCGATGTTGAGCACCATCTCCCGGAACAACTCGTGATAGGCGATGGTGACGTGTACGGCGTCGACACCGCCCTGGCGCATCTCGTTGAAGACTGTCTCGCTCCAGTTGCTGTACTGGAGCCCATCGATCCGAACCTGGCTCATCGCTGACCCCGACAGTACGTCAACCGGGTCCGATTGGTCGAAGTTCGGCCGAGACCCGCTACGGTGTGGCCCCGATGAGACGAAACCCGGTTATCCGGTTTCCCTCTTCGACTGCGGGCGAGGCGGTTACGGCAACGAAGCGTGTGGAACCACAGCAACCCCCGACGCGTTGGTCGGGCGTCGACAGGCGCAAGAACCGACCGGCGACACTCGGCGCGTTCGAGCAGGGCTAGGCCGCGGCGCGAGTCCGCCGCAAGATCGGATCGGCCGCGGCGAGCACGCGATCGGTGGTACGAAAGACAAGCCCCGACATCCCGGGGGTCTCGGAGTCGACGAGGTTGCCCATCACCTGCAAGGTGATGTTGGCGATCGCCTGGGTCCCGACTGCCAGCCGCAACCCGCTCCGCAGAACGAAGGGATGCCCGATCAGGAACGAAAAGCGACGACCGGTGCGCAGGAAGGCGTCGAACCGCTCGCCCACCTCCCGGTCGTAGATCTCCGGGGCCGTGGCTGGATCGGCGAGAAACAGGTCGGCGGCGAGCATGCCCGACTCGAGTCCGTAGTCGATCCCCTCGCCGTTCATCGGATTGACCAGACCGGCGGCGTCGCCGATCGCGACCCAGCCATCGCCATGCCGCTGCTGGGCGCTCATGGGTAGCCGCCATGCCCGGGGCCGTTCGAGGTTGGGGCCGAGTTGCCACTCGTCTTGAACCAGCTCGCGGTAGCTGGCCAACAGGTTGTTGAGGTTGAGCTTCTTGAACCCTTTCATGGTGCTGAGCGCTCCTACCCCGATGTTCACCGTTCCGTCGCCGGCCGGAAACATCCATCCGTAGCCGGGCACGGATATGCCGTTCTCGTCTCGCAACGTGAGGCATGCCTCCAGGTGTTCAGAGTCATGGCGGGGCGACTCGGCGTAGGTGCGGATGGCCAGCCCGAAGGGCTCGTCGGCCACCCGCTCGGCGCCCAGCATCCGCGCTACCGCACCGGGTGCACCCGTCGCCGCCACCACGAGATCCGCAGTGTGCTTCTCGCCGCCGGCCTTGACGCCCACGACCCGACCATTCTCGATTTCGGGTAGCGCCTCGGTCTCCCAGACCACGTCGGCGCCGGCGTCAGCGGCGGCATCGATCAGCGCCGCGTCGAGCCGCCGTCGGGGCCAGACGGCACCGTGGTTGGGGAACTTGGTGCCCGATGGCCACGGCAGCTCCCGCACCGTTTTGTTGGCGATCATCCGCAAGCCGGCGATCCGATGGGCGTCGGCCATGTCGATGTCGAGTTCGTTGAGAGCGGCGACGGCACGAGGGGTGAGTCCGTCGCCGCACACTTTGTCACGACCGTAGGGAGCCTTGTCGAAAACTCGAACGGTGGCGCCACCACGAGCGGCCCGGGTGGCGGCCGCCGCGCCGGCCGGACCGGCGCCTATGACGATCATGTCGGAGTGGCTCATACCTACAAGAATGGCCGCTGCAAACCGCTATTCCTCAACCAAGCGGGCGTGACCTCGGTCCCGTTTACGAGGTGCTACGAGCCGAATGGAAGCACACCGACGCCGACCAAAACCAGGCCGGCGACCCCGACCGCCAGCCGATACCAGCCGAAGATCTCGAAGCCTTGGGTGTTGAGATACGAAACCATCCATCGCACCGCGGCGACCGCCGAAACGAACGCCACGAGAAGCCCGACAAGCGGTGTGGTCCACCCGAACGCGGCTATCAGTTCACTACCGTCTTGAAGTCCGGCGAAGGCGGTTGCTGCCGTGAGGGTGACCAATCCCAAGAGGAAGCTGTACTCGACCGCCGCTCGGAGGGAAAGGCCCACGAAGAGCCCGGCGATGATCGTGACCAGACTTCGACTCGTGCCAGGCCAGATGGCCAGAGCTTGCATGAGACCGATCGTCACCGCGTTGGTGACGGTCAGCTCGTTGAGGTCTTTCCCCGGGCGGTTGAAGAACGCGCCGCGGCCGAGGTAGAGGATCACGAGTCCGCCACCTATCCAGGCGATCGAGATGTACCCGACCCCGAAGAGACGCTCCTTGACGAAATCGAAGAGGGTGACGGCGAGAATTGCGGTCGGCACGAACGACGAGATGATCGCCACGAGAATGCGTCGCCCGTCTTCGGATCGGCCCAGGATCCCCTCGACCATTTGGATCACGCGCTGTTTGTAGATCACGAGCACGGCGAGGATGGCGCCGGCCTGTACGCAGATGGCGTAGGCATCCATGAGCCGTTCGGCCTCGGCGGTCTCGTTCAAGCCGAGCAGCTCGTTGGCGACGAGGATGTGGCCGGTCGAACTGATGGGCAGGTATTCGGTGATCCCTTCGACGAGGCCGATGATGATGGCATCGACGACGGTGAAGCTCAGATCCGATTCGCCCCCACCCTGGAAGGCCATCGCTCCGGTCGCGGCCAGCATCACCAGGAGCGCGCCAAGGCCTCCGGTCAAGGTCGTTGCGATCAACCGACTGCGGGTGCTGGGGGCGTTGATGATCCTGATAGTTTCACCATCGGCTCGTGGAGTGAGGTTTTCAGCCCCACAATCGTGCCCTTGCCGCTACTGGGTGTTCATCCGCCGGAAGCACTCGGCCAGGCGACCGTCGGCCAGCCCACCCTGAAGGGCCACCCGCTCACCCCAGGCTCTGATCAGCTCGGGGATACGGCCGGGATCGCTCATCTGGCTCTCGTGGCACAGCAGCGCTTCGATTTTGCGGTCGTAGGCGTTGGTGATGTCGACGTAGTGATTGGCGTCAGGTCCACCCATCAGCCACGTCTCCGGAACCGAATGGGGTTCGAGGCCGTCGTCGGCCAGGAGCGACGTGTGGGCAAACTCGTTCCGGCTGTCGGGATACACCGCGCACATGGCGGCTTCGCCGGTGGCGAGATGATCCGGGTGACTGGCGTAGGGTCGGTCGAACTGGCGGACCGGGCTCTGGGTTAGGACCCGATCAGGTTTCACGATTCGGATAACCCGGCTCAGCTCCCTGCGCAGGTCCATCGTCACTTCGACGGCGCCGTCGGGAAAGCCGAGGAAGTGCAGTTCTTCGACGCCTACCACCTTGGCTGCTTTGGTTTGCTCAACCCGGCGGATCTCGGCCATCCGCTCGCGACTGATGGTGTGGTCGGTACCCCCGGCTTGCCCATCGGTCACCAGGCAGTAGAC
>JABDJU010000006.1 GCA_013003325.1 Acidimicrobiales bacterium | reverse complement strand
GGGCCGACTTGCCGGCGGCGGCGACGAGGAGCAGAACCACCACCGCTGTCGCAGTTCCCGCTGCCATGCCGGGGGCCGAGGAGAGGATCTCGGCGTAATCGATCGACCCGATGGTGGCGAACACCAGGAACATGGCGAGCATGAACCCGAAATCGCCGATCCGGTTGGTGACAAACGCCTTCTTGCCGGCCGACGCATTGGCCGAGTCGGTGAACCAGAACGAGATCAGGAAGTACGAACATGCCCCGACGCCCTCCCAACCGAGGAACGTCATCAGCATGTTGTCGCCGAGCACCAGCACCAGCATGGCGGCGGCGAACAGGTTGAGGTACACGAAGAACTTGGAGAAGTTCGGATCGCCGTGCATGTACCCGATCGAGTAGAGATGGATCAGGGCGCCGACACCGGTGATGAACAGGCACATCGTGATCGACAGCGGGTCGACGAGTAGGCCGGCATCGACGGTGAAGGCGCCGGCTGGCACCCACTCGAACAGGGTCTGGATGAAGAACCGTTCGCCGTGGTCCTCGGCCACGAGACCGGCGAACACGGTAACGGTGGCCAGGAAGCTGACGCCCATGGCTCCGAACCCGAGCCAGCCAGCCAGGGGTTCGCCCAGTAGCCGGCCGAACACCAGGATGAGTGCGAACCCGATGAGCGGGGCGGCGGGGATGAGCCAGGCCAGTTCGAGCACGGTTATCCCCTCAACGTCGCGATGTCGTCGGCGGTGGCTTCGGGGTCACGGCGCATCACCGCGACCACAATCGACAGCCCGATCACGACCTCGGCGGCGGCGACGACGAGCACGAAAAACACCGCCGTTTGGCCCGAGAGGTCTCGGAGACTGTTGGAGAAGGTGACGAAGGTGATGTTGACAGCGTTGAGCATGAGCTCGACGCACATGAACATCACGAGCGGGTTGCGGCGGATGAGAAGCCCGGTGGCACCGATAGTGAACAGCAGGGCGCTGAGGACGAGGAACCACGACTCGGTGAGCTCCATCAGTCCGCCGCCGATCCGGGTTCGTCGATCACGAGGTCCTCGCCGCCCTCGTTTCGCACCAGCACGACCGCACCGACGGTGGCGATGGTGAGCAGCAGCGCAGTGGCCTGGAACGCGAGGATGTTGCGGGTGAAGAGATCCTCGCCGAGCTGTTCGATCTGACTGCGATCGTCGACCGGTTGGACCACGCTCTGCTGGCCAGTGAGCGCAACCGCGCCACGTTCGTCACCCGGGCCGGAGAGGAAGAGACCGCCGAGGATGAGGGTGAGCAGGATGGCTCCGAAGGTGAGACCAAGGGCGCGCTGACCCACGAGGGGTTCTGTGCGCAGATCGGTCGCAGTGTCGACACCTAGGAGCATGATGACAAAGAGGAACAGCACCACGATGGCGCCGGCGTAGACCACCACCTGGACCAGAGCCAAGAAGTGGGCCTCCTGAATGATGAAGACCACTGCCACGCCGAAGAACGAGGCGATCAGGCTGAGGGCGGCATGCACCGGGTTGGAGAATCCGACGACGCCGAGTGCGCCACCGAGCACGATGGCGGCGGCGATGAGGAACGAGACGACGTCGACCATCAGTGATGCCCTCCGTCGTGGTCATCGTGGTCTTCGGCCCCGGGGTCAGGCGCAGTGCTGGCGTCCTTTTCGTCTTGGGGAAGGTCGCCGAAGCGGACGCCGTAGCCCAGCTCGCCGCTCCAGCCGGTCCCGAGGTAGCTGGCCTTACCGGAGGGTGAGGTGGCTCTCATCCAGCCCGAGGTCTGGAGGTCTTCTCCGGGCCGCCAGTCTTCCCAAGGAAGCTTCTGGGGCATGCCGGCGTCGTCGACCAGGAGTTCGTCCTTGGTGTAGATGGCGTCGGACCGGTTGGTGAAGGAGAACTCGAACAGCTTCGACTCTGTGATCGCTTCGGTGGGGCACGCTTCGACGCACAGGTCGCAGTGGATGCATCGCAGATAGTTGATCTCGTAGACATAGCCGTAGCGCTCGCCCGGACTCTTCGGATCATCATCGGGGTTGTCTTTGCCGCGAACGTAGATGCACTGGGCCGGGCACACGCCGGCGCACAGCTCACAGCCGATGCACTTTTCCATGCCGTCTTCGTATCGGTTGAGCACGTGACGCCCGTGGGCTCGCTCGGGCTTGGGGGCCTTCTGATCCTTGTTGGAGATCTCCCCCTTGCGGTTCTTGCGCCCACCCCGGTACTCACGCGTGGTGACGCCTTCGCCCCACTTTGCCAGCGTGACGGCGAATCCTTCGAAGTACCCCATCAGCGCACCTCCGCCGGATCGAGGCCAGCGTCGAGCAGGCGCTCGCGGCGGGCGTTGTTCATGGCTCCGCGCAGCACCGCCATGCCGATCAGCAAGATGGCGAACGCCACCGTGATCACCAGGATCGTGTCGGCCTGGGCGTTGTCGAGGACGTTGAGATCGCCGTTGCGGGCGACGCGAATTCCGGCCAGCACCAGCAACCATCCGAGGGATAGCGGGATCAGAAATTTCCATCCGAGATCCATCAGCTGGTCATATCGGAAGCGGGGCAGGGTGGCCCGGAACCAGACGAACATGAAGAGGAAGAGGAGCAGCTTGACAAAGAACCAGATGAAACCGGTGAACCAGCCGAGCGACTCGCCAAGAAAGGCCGGGCCGGCCGGGCCGCCGAGGAACAGGGTCACGACGATCGCCGCCATCGTCACCGTGTTCATGAATTCGCTCAGGAAGAACAGGGCAAACCGAATACCTGAGTACTCAGTGTGGAAGCCTCCGACCAGCTCCTGTTCGGCCTCGACCAAATCGAACGGTGGTCGGTTGAGTTCGGCGGTCCCGGCGATGATGAACACGGCGAAGGGGATGAAGCCGGTGACGATGATGTTGAAGTTCGGGATGATGCCGCCGAATCCAGCCCCAGCTTGGGTTTGCACGATCTCGTTCATGCTCAGGCCACCGGTCACGAGGATGACCGACGCCAACGCTAGGCCGAGGGCGGCTTCGTAGCTGATGGCCTGGGCCGAGGCTCGGACCGATCCGAGCAGCGGGTACTTCGAACCCGACGACCATCCGGCCAGCATGATGCCGTAGATGCCGAGCGAGCTCATGGCGAGGAAGAACAAGACCCCTACCGGCACATCGGCGACTTGGAGAAACGTCTCACGGCCAAAGATCTCGACGGACCAGTTCTTGCCGTCGTTGAAGTCGCCGCCCAGTGGGATGAGAGTGAAGGTGAGAAAGGCCGGAAGCAGCGACAGGTAGGGCGCAAGCCGGAAAACGAACTTGTCGGCATTCTCGGGGATGTTGTCCTCTTTGAAAAACGCCTTGATCCCATCGGCCAGCGTCTGCAGAAGTCCGAAGGGACCGGCCACGTTTGGCCCGATGCGGTTCTGAAGCCGACTCACGACCTTGCGTTCGAACCACACCATGAGCATCGTGGCCACCAGGCAAAGGACCAGTGCGATCACGGCCTTGACGACCGCCAAGATGATGTCGCCAGTGTCGACACCATCGGCCAGGTATGGCTGCCCCGATTCGACGGCGGTCTGGAATGCGGACAGGTTCACGGCTGCACTCTCACATCGATCACGGGCTCACCGGCTCGGATGAGCTCCTGAGCTTGAAGTCCGTTGAGCGCGAACGGCAGGTGGGCCACGCCGGCGGGTATCCGAGCGTCGGCTTCGGCGACGACGGTGCGGCTCGCACCCGAGGAGGTGGAGAGCTTCACCTCTGCGCCGGAGGTGGCCCCAATGCGTTCAAGATCGGTGGGCGAAAGGGTGAGCACGGCATCGCCGACGAGTCCCCGCAGCGACGCAGATGACGAGGTCATGGTGCCGTTGTCCCAGAGCTTGCGGTCTACCACCAACCGCAGACCGTAGTCGTCGGCGGGTGGAATCGGCGCGGTTTCGGCCAGCGTCAGACGCCATGGACGAGCGGCCGTCACGACCGGTCCGTCGGATACCACTCCGGCGGTTTCCCAGTCGACCGACTCGAAGCCGGGGACCGAGGCGGCGATGTCGGACTGAAGCTGACCCAGCTGGGTGAAGCCCAGGTCGCCCCCTGCCGCCTGCGCGATCTCGGCCGCGATCATCCAGTCGGGGCGAGCCTGCCCGGGGGCAGTGACTTTGGCACGAACCGGAGAGAGGCGACCCTCCAGGTTCATAAAGGTGCCGTCTACCTCGCCGAACATGGCCGCCGACAGCACCACGTCAGCCCGCTGGGTGCTGCTGGTCATGAACGTGTCGACCGAGACCAGCGTGCCGATCCGTTCGAAGGCCGCAGCCGCCAACTCTGCGTCGGGGAAGTCGCGCAGTGGATCGGCCCCGAGCAGCACCAGGGTTTCGAGCGAGCCGTTGACCGCCGCCCTGAGCATCCCTTCGGTGTCGAGGCCGGTCGACTGGGGCGCCATGTCCCATCCATCGATGGTGGCGGACAGTTCCTGACCACCGGGGAGATAACCGGGGGTCAGACCCATTTCGAGGGCGCCGTGGACGTTGCCCCGCCGCAGGGCGGTGAGGAACTTGGCGTCGGGCACGAGCCGCTGAAGCGACGCGATGGCCGAGACGAGTACGTCGGGCGATTCGGCGAGGTTGCCGCGACCCACCACGACGGTGACGGGACGACCGGAGGTCAGCAACGCGTGGGCGGCGGTCAGTTCCCGGCTGGGGATGCCTCCCATGCTGGTCCCGACCATGCCGTCGGCGAGCGCCGCCGCGATTTGACCGGCGGCGCCTGGGCGCGGGTTCAGCCGGGCGGCGACCGAGTCGCCGAAGGCGGTCTGGCGGGGCGACATCTCGATCAGCGAGACACCGTCGAATTGCACCGCATGGCGCAACCGGAGATAGAGCGTGGGGAGTTCTTCCTTCAGGTCCGGCCCGAGCAGCACGACCACTCCGGCGCCCGCACACGCCTGATCGATGGTGGCCCTGGGGAGCCCCATCACCACATCGGCGGGCAGGCCGTCGCCGAGCTGAGCATCGATGTTGTCGACCGCCCCCAGGCCCTTCAACAGCTTCGACCATGCGTACTGGCTCTCCAGGGTGAGACGGGCCCCGCCGATCACGCCGATCTTGCGGGGATCCGAGGCACCGGCCAGCGCCTCGACCGTGCGCTTGATGGCGTTGTTCCATCGGGTCGTTTCGAGTTCACCGCCGTCGGCACGCACCATGGGTTCGGTGACCCGCTGGCTGGAATCGGTGGCTTCGTAGGCGAAACGTTCTTTGTCGCTCAGCCAACCCCAGTTGGTGGCGTCGGAATCGACCCCTTGGATCCGAACCAGGCGGTTCTGGCTGCTGTGCAGCGCCACCCGTGCGCCGGTGCTGTCGATCATCGACGTGGATTCGTTCTCCGACAGATCCCAGGGTCGGGCCGCAAAACGGTAGGGCTGGGCGGTGAGGGCACCCACCGGACAGATCTGCACCGTGTTGCCGCTGAAGTAGCTGGAGAACTCGTGCTCGGGGAAGGTGTTCACCTGGGTCTGAGCACCGCGGTCGATGAAGTGGATCAGCGGGTCGCCGGCCACCTCGTCGGCGAATCGGGTGCAGCGGTCGCAGAGGATGCACCGTTCCCGATCGAGGTAGACGAGATCACTGATCGGGATGGGCTTCTCGAAGTGGCGTTTCTCTTCAACAAAACGCGACTCGCCGGGACCGAACGCATAGGCGTTGTCTTGCAGCGGGCACTCCCCGCCCTTGTCGCACACGGGGCAATCGAGCGGGTGGTTGATCAGCAACAGCTCGAGCACGCCGTCTTGGGCTTTGGTCGTTGGCTCGGACTCAGTGTTGACCACCATGTTGGGGGTCACGGGCAACATGCACGCCGGCTGGAGGGAGGCACCACGCCCGCCGTCGACCTCGACAAGGCACATTCTGCACATGCCGACCGACGACATGCGGGGGTGATAGCAGAAGTGAGGTATGTGCACCCCGTGCCGTTCTGCGGCGGCGATCAGCAGTTCGCCCTCGTCGGCGCGAAGTTCGGTGCCGTTGAGTGTGAACGGGACGCCGGGCTCCACTTCGGGCGATTCGCTCTCGGGATTTTCGGTGGCGGTCACTGCGCACTCCCGGCTGCGACGGGCTCACCCTCGGATTCGGCACCCGCCTGCATCTTGGCTTCGAACTCGTGTCGGAAACGGCGTATAGCGCTGGTGATCGGAGCGACCGAGCTGGGACCGAGCGGGCAGATGGTGGTCTGCTTGGGCGGGAATGGCACCGGATCAAGCCCCGCTTCGAGGTGGGCTGCCACCGGGTAGTCACCGGGACTGATATTGGCGCCGATCTCGAGGAGCAACTCGATGTCGTCGGGGCGGCCGTGACCATCGAGGATGCGCTGGAGCACCTTCTCCTCCCACGACGTTCCCTCTCGGCACGGCGCACACTTGCCGCAGCTCTCGCGAGCGAAGAATCGCACGACGCGCAGGCAGGCGCGGACGGCATCGGTGGTCTCGTCCATCACGACGAGAGCTCCCG
>JABDJU010000139.1 GCA_013003325.1 Acidimicrobiales bacterium | reverse complement strand
CCATCAACCAGTGGCTTCAATACGCCGAGGTCGGGAGATGGAAGGACTATTTGGTGGGGGAGAGGACCTACATCATCCTCAGTTTCGTCGCCAAGAGCGTTCTCGCTTGGCAGCTGTACGCCAACGTGCTGATTCCCGAGGGCTAGCTCGACGCGTTCTGTCGTCGTCCCGACACATTCCAGCCTTCTAGCGTCGGACGAGCAGGTGTCACGTGTTGGTGTGACGATTTTTCGGTTGGGGATGTTGGTGTGACGATTTTTCAGGTGGGCGGGCCGGACAGGGCCTTGGCTGCCTCCATTAGCGCTTCGCTCAGGGTCGGGTGCGGGTGAATCGTTGACGCCAGATCGGTGGCGGTGGCGGCCATCTCGATCGCAAACCCCAGCTCCCCGACCAGTTCGCTGACCGTAGGCCCTGCGAGTTGAGCGCCGACGACGGTTCCGGCACCGTCGACGACGAGTTGGGCAAATCCCGAGGCGTTGGCCAGCGTTTGGGCCCTTCCATTGGCCGAGAAAGGGATCCGTGCGCTTCTTGAGCCGGGATCGATCTCCTTGGCGGCGGCTGGGGAGAGGCCCACCGACGCGACTTCCGGATCGCTGAACACGACCTCGGGAATGCACGCCGGGTCGAAGGCGGCCGGCAGGCCGGCGATGGCGTCGGCCACCACCTGAGCTTCGGCGGTCGCCTTGTGGGCCAGCGCCGGACCATCGGTGATATCGCCGACGGCATAGATCCGCGGCGCGGCCTTGCGGTCGGGACCCACGGCGATGAGTCCGGCAGCGGCGGTTTCGAGGCCGGCGGCGGCAAGATTCAGTTGATCGGTGTTCGGTTTGCGCCCTACCGCCACGATGGCGCAGTCCACCGACAGGGCGACCTCCCCGTCACCCCCGGCCAGCGTCACTCCTTCGTTGGTCAGCCCCAGGGCTCGGCTGTTCAGCTCGACCCGGACTCCGAGTCCGGCGAGGCGCCGAGCTACGACCCGGCCCAGCGCCGGGTCCATTCCCGGCAGCAGCGAACCTGCCATCTCCACGATCGTCACGCCCGATCCGAGCTTGGCGAAGGCCGTCCCGAGTTCGACGCCTATGTACCCACCCCCGATGACGACCATCGATTCCGGGATTCGATCGAGGGCCAGCGCCCCGGTCGAGTCGAGAACCTCGACCTCACCGGACCGCCCGGGTTCGAAGCCGGGAAGCACGATCGGGCGCCCTCCGACAGCGAGAACGCAGTTTTCGAACTCGAGGTGCCTCACGTTACCGCTGTGCTCCACGACCAAACGGTCGGCGCGTGCGAAGCGGGCCGACCCTGCCCACCGCTCGACGCCGGCATCGGAAAGGAGCCTTCGGACCCCCTCGGTGAGGCCGGCCACGACCCTCTCCCGATGCTGCAACATCTGCGGCGGGTCGAGATCGACCGATACGACGACGCCGGTGGCGGATTCAGAGACAGAGCTGTGGGCGATGTCGGCTTGGTGGATGAGGGCTTTGCTGGGAATGCACCCGACGTTCAGGCAGACACCGCCGATCGCCTCTCGTTCGATCAGCACCACTCGTTTGCCGTGCTTTGCCAATTGCAGTGCCGCCTCGTACCCGCCGGGTCCGCCGCCGACGACCACCGCCTCAGCCCGATCGGCTACCTCACCTACAACCATCAGCGGGCCAGCAACGAGACCGGGTCGGAGAGTTGTTCGATCACGAACTCCTGAAACGCGGTCATCACGTCGCCGTCGATCAAGCGATGGTCCACCGCGATCGAGATCGGCAGAGTTGGGCGGGCCGCCAGTTCGCCGTCGACCACGAATGGTCGCGGTTTGATGGCACCGAATCCGACGATCAGCACTTCAGGCGCCTTGATGATCGGTGTGGCGAACCTCCCCCCGAGCGACCCGTAGTTGGTGATCGTGGCAGTACCGCCCTGCAGGTCGGACGCGACGATCGAGCGGTCACGCACGGCTTGGGTCAGCCGACCGATCTCATCGGCCAGGTTGAACAGCGAGCGCTGGTCGGCGTTTCGGATCACCGGCACCGACAAACCAGCGTCGGATGCAACCGCGATCCCGATGTTGATGTTCTGGTGCACGGTGATCGTGCCGTTGTCGGTGTCGATCGATGCGTTGAGAACCGGGAACCGGCGTAGCCCGTTTGCCACAGCCAACACGAAGAACGCCAGCGGGGTTAGGGAAGCGGCACCGTGTGGGTCGCGCTCGCGCATCCGGCGCCGGGCGTCGAGCAACTCGGTGGCATCGGCTTCATCGTTGCCGTGGATGTGGGGGATCTGCCAACTGCGGGCCATCGTCTCGGCGGTTACACGGCGGATCCCGCGCAATGGGTGGGTGCCCCTGTCGAGCCACCCCAGCTCAGCGGATCTGACCGGGGCGGTTTGCACCGGCGGGGCCGAGACCAGGGCGGTTGAGACCGGCGGCGGCTCGAGCGCGGGCGGTTCTTCCGGCGGCCCCGGAGCCAGCGCAGCGTCGAGGTCGGCCATGGTGATTCGACCCCCGGGCCCGGTGCCGGAGACCGTGCTCAGGTCGATGCCGGCCTCTATGGCTCGCCGCCGTACAACCGGGGAGGCCTTGGGTCGACGGCCGACGCGGGTCGGGGCCGGCGGCGGGGGTGGTGATGGCGAACTTGCGGCGGCGGGGGTGGGCGTGGCAACCGAGTCGCCGGCAGAGCCGAACTCCACGATGACCTGGCCTACCTCGGCGATGTCACCCACGGCGAAGCCGAGCCGTTGGATCACGCCGCTCTGCGGGGAAGGAAGCTGGGTTTGACTTTTGTCGGTGAGGATTTCAACCAGCGGCTGATCTCGCTCGACACGATCGCCCTCGGCCACCAGCCATTCGACGATCTCGGCGCTCTCGAGTCCCTCGCCCACGTCGGGCAATCGAAATTCAGACATCAGGTCACCATTCCCGCTACCCGTCGTACGGCGTCGCAGATGCGATCAACGTCGGGCACAAAGAAGTCTTCGAGCATTCCAACCGGATACGGCGTGTCGTAACCCGACACCCTCTGCACCGGCGCTTCGAGCGAATAGAACGCCTCGTCGTTGATCGTGGCGATCACCTCGCTGGCGAAACCGTTGGTCTCGGGGGCCTCCTGGACCACTACAACTCGGCCGCAGGTTTCTACCGCCTCCACGATCGATTCGGTGTCGAGGGGAACCAACGTGCGAAGGTCGAGCACCTTTACCGAAATACCCTCGTCGGTCAGCAGTTTGGCTGCCCGTCGGCTGAGTTCAACCTGGAACGACCAGGTGATAATCGCCACGTCGCTGCCTTCGGCGACCGTCCTGGCTTGGCCGAAGGGTACGAGGTGTTCATCGGTTGGCACGTCGTCCTTGATCATGCGGTAGCCGCGCAACGGCTCGAGGAACAGCACCGGATTGGGGTCGCGGATGGCCGTCGCCAGCAAACCCTTGGCGTCGGCCGCGCTCGAGGGCAGCACGATCTTCAGGCCGGGGATGTTGGCGTACTGGGCGGCCAGCGATTCGCTGTGGAGTTCGGGGGTTCGAACCCCGCCGCCGAAGGGAGAGCGGATCGTGATCGGCACGTCGAAGCGGCTCCGGGTGCGGTATCGGAGCCGGGCGATCTGGCCGGCGATCTGATGAAACGCTTGATAGGAGAACCCGAGAAACTGGATCTCGGGGACGGGCACCATGCCGGCGGCGGCGAGGCCGACGGCGGCGCCGGCGATCACCCCCTCGGCAAGGGGCGTGTCGACCACCCGCTCCGAGCCGAAACGGTCGAGTAACCCTTCGGTGGCGCGGAACACACCCCCGTTTATGCCGACGTCTTCGCCGAACACCATCACCCGTTCGTCTCGCCCCATTTCGGCATGGAGGGTGTGGTTGATGGCCTCCAACATGTTCATCGTTTGGAGCGTTTCGGTGGTGGTCGTCATCGTTCAAAAGCCTCTCGCTGGCGAACGAGTCGCGGTGTCGGCTCGTCGTATACATGGTTGAACAGTTCGCCGGGCGAGAGCGGTGCCGCCTCGGCTGCCACCACCGCACGCTCCATGCGCGCATCGGCCTCGGCCAGCCGTTGTTCTTCCCATTCCTGGGTCCAGAGTCCGCGGCGCTGCATCTCGGTCCTCATCACCGCGATCGGATCCCGTTCCTTGGCGGCTTCGAGCTCATCGGTCGGAACGTAGCGGGTCGGGTCGTCGGCGGTCGTGTGAGGCCCGAGTCGGTACGTGACCGCTTCGATCAGGGTCGGACCGGCGCCGGCGACGGCACGGGACCGGGCGTCGGCCACCGCTTCGTACACCGCCACGGCGTCGGTACCGTCGACGTTGACACCGGGGATTCCGAACGCATGCGATTTTTCGGCGAAGTTCTTGGCCCGAGTTTGGGTGCGGGTCGGGGTCGAGATCGCCCAGCCGTTGTTCACCACCACAACGATCACCGGCGCGTCGAGCACGCCGGCGAAGTTGCACGCCTCGTAGAAGTCGCCTTCGCTGGTTGATCCGTCGCCAAGGAACACGAGCACGCAGCCGGTTGCTCCCGCTCGCTTCATGCCCCACGCCAGGCCGACCGCATGGGGCACCTGGGTCGCCAGGCTGATCTGGGGCGGCCACACCCTGGCCGGGGGTGGTATGTGGCCACCGTCGGGATGGCCAATGCTGTAGAGCACGTACCGATCGAGGACCTCCGGACCGAACCGCTCGAGCCCGACGAGCTCCCGGTACTGGGGGAGTACCCAGTCGTGCGCCGGGTCGAGGGCATGAGCGGCACCGACCACGACCGCCTCACTGCCGTCGATCGGAGCGTTGGTTCCGGCCCGCCCCTGCCGCTGCAGGTTGAACACCCTCTGGCTGAAGAGTCGGGACCCGATCATGTCGGTGAAGATCGAAGTCATCAGCTGATCGTTGAGCCGACCGGGAGAGGTTGTCACCGGCCCATATTGGCAACCGATCGGGTCGGTGTCGAGGTGGACCGAAGACCGGTCGGAGAGGATCGCTCAGGCGGCCCGCTGTCGAGCTGTAGAGAGCCGTCTCCATCCCAGGTGAACAACTAGAGGGAGCTCTCTAAATAGTGGGGGACTCCACTACCCTTCGTCGACACGTATGTCCTGGTAGATGGCTATAGGAGCGTGTCCAAGCAACATCACGGTTGGTGTATCTCAAGCACGTTCAGTGGCGGTCGATCAACTCAGTGTGGAGAACTCAACTGCAGTTGGCAGCGCGCCGTGGCGCACGCTGCGCAGAGCACAGAATCGAGGCTTCAGACCGGCCATTGGAAGTCCGGTGCTGCGGGCGCTGGCGGCCCTGGCGGTCATCGTCGGATCGCTGGCAATCCCTGTTGGGACGCTAGGTCCCGCTCCCGCTGAAGCGGTTGAGCTTCCGCCGCTGGGAGTGACCGAGCTTTCGCTGCAGACCTCCGGACCCAACGCCGGCCTCGGAATCGGAGACTGGTACACCACCCCGATCGCCGATGGCGGCGGCGATCAGGACCACCTTATCGAGATTACGATCCCCGAGCTTTGGCCCGGACTGCCGGTGACCATCGCCCTGTTCGATCCCGAGGTCGAGTTGCCCGATCCGGCCGGAGTTGTCGACGAGGTTCGCAACGCGAACGATACATCGACCTTCACCGTCTTCGATCCGTCGGGCTCCCTCGTCGCCACCCAGTCGTACGCAGCGGGCGGAGGCACCAACGGTCAGTGGACAGAACTCGTCACCATCTCTGCGCCGACCGCCGGGGTGTATCAGCTCACAACCTCCACCTCCGACGACGATGACAACTCGTGGCGGGTCCGGGTCAACCACGATCCCGATTGCGCAGCTGGGTGCTCGCCGGCCGAACTCGACGACGGAGACGAAATCGACGATCCCGACGGCATCCCGGGAACCGGGGACGAACTGGTACTCGGGATTCAGCGAGCCAGCTTTCAACACGCCGGCGCTGGATCGGTCTGCCGAGACGCCTACTTCTTTGTCGACGGCAGCACCTCGACCATCGACCTCCACAACTTCGACATGGACAACAACGGTTCGGTGACCTACTTCCCCCCGGACGGCTCATCTGTGTCGGGCACGATCTCAGCCAACCAGGAATGGAACAACTCAGCGGGGCCGGTTCGGGTCGGCGACACCGTCTCGGTCGGTTCAGCCCGGATCGGATGGTGGCGAACCGAGGTGTGTATCCCTGGCAACAATCAGTACATCTTCGAAGGCGTTGAAGGTGAGTCGGTGTTCCTCCACGAGCCTCCGCCGGCTCCGGAGCTCACGCTCTCCAAAGAAAACGGTGTCACCAACGTGGCCGTCGGTGACACCGTCAGCTACGAGCTGAGCTTCACCAACACCTCGGACGCATCGACATCACCGGGCGCCGCCGAGTCTGTAGTGCTGGTCGACACCTTGCCCGACGGGCTCAGTTT
>JABDJU010000120.1 GCA_013003325.1 Acidimicrobiales bacterium | reverse complement strand
CGTGATTCAGGCCGCGCCCATAGGTGCGATCGCGTCTGTAACGACCGTCACATGCGACCCTAGTTGGACGGTCCGACAGCCGCCAGGCGATCGGATCGCCGCCCCAGGACCGGGCTAGTTGAGGGTTCGGAATTCGATTCGACGATTCGCCTGACGGGCGTCGATCTTGTCCTGGGTGTCGCCCTTGTCGTCGGGAAACTTCAGTTCGCTCTCGCCGTACCCGACGGCTTGCAGCTGGTTGGTGACACCGGCATCACGCAGCGCCTGGAGAACGGCCTGTGCCCGCGCTTCGCTCAGGAGACGGTTGGCTTCTTCGGGGCCCAGTGAGTCGGTGTGACCACCGATCTCGATGTTGGCTTCGGGGAACCTCTTCAGGATTTCGGAGGCCTCATCGATAGTCGCTTGGGAATCGGGCAGGATGATGGCGGTCCCACTCTGGAACAGGATCGGCTCGAGCTCGAACACGGCGTTGATCTCTTCGCTCGCATCCGCGTCGATCACCAGCTCATCGGTGGCTTCGCCAAAGGCGCCGAGGGAACCCAATCCAGCTTGCAGGTTGGCGCCGAGTTCGGAGTTCGTGACCGATCCGACCAGAGACACCGTGGCCGGATCTGCACCGTCGACCACTTCGAGTTGGTCGGTCAGCTGGTCGGGGGCGTAGTTGGCTGCGGCGAATGATCGCAGCTCCCCGGCGGCCGCATCTGAGGGAACGGTGCCCGACAGAACGATCTCATCGTCGGACACTGTTACCACCGCGGCCGCCGAGGGCACCTCGACCTCTTCGACCACCAGACGATCGATCACCTCGGTGACATTGGGTTGTTCGCCGATCAACCGCAGCACCTCGGCTCGGGCCGCCTGGTCGGGCACCTCGCCCCGAGCGGTGACGACGCCCCCGTCAGCCACGAGCTCGAGACCCTCGAACCCGGCCTGTTGAAGCGTCCCGAGCATCGACGCCAGATCCACTCCATCGGTCACCCCATCATCGGTTTCGACCGCAACGGTCGTGTCGGCGCTGTCCGAAGCGGTACCCGATTCGAGCCCGGCAGTATCAGCGAAGCCGAAGAAGGCGAACAACGCCGCCAACACCGCGGCAAGCACGCCGATTCCGGCCATACCACCAAAGGCCACGTCGCCATCCTCGGCAACCGGTGTCGCCATCGCCGCCCGGCGACGCTGCTTCTGACGTTCGAGTTCTTCAGCGGTGAGTTCGTCTTGTGCCATTTGCCCAGTCCAGGTGTCCTTCGAGCCCTCGACGATCATCGGAGATACATCCGAACGCGAGGACACTGCGGCCACCATCGTAGAGCGAAACCGAACCCAGTCGGCGCTAGGAGAACTGGGGTTTTGCTCAGCTGGGAAGCTCGAGCCGTAGCGGCTCGCCGAATGGATCCAGCGGAGCGGCTGCCGCCGGTGTCTGCCGGGTCAGCCAGTACCAGAGCGCTCCGTATGAATCGGGCTGGGCCGGACGGTCGGGCGGGGTCCACCGAAGCGGCAATCTGAGGGTGCTTCGCACCCCCTCCCATTCGGCGGAACTCAGGTCAACTTGAGTGCGCTGCGAGCGCAGCGGCAAGTACTGTCTTGCGCACCGCTCGGGGTTCTTCGGTGAGCGTCATATGACCGGCGTCGGGAAGTTCGACCAGATCCACCGACGTCGCGTTCACCATCTTCGCGGCCAGCGCCCGGGCGGCAGGCGGCGGGGTCATCTTGTCGTGGGCTCCGATCACGACCGCCACCGGACAGGAAATCAAACCCGCCAGCTCGTCGGCTCCGGTGAACCTCGCACACGCCTCGAGGTCGGTGAGGAGCACGCCAGGCCCACTCCTCTCGACGAGCGCCTCGACACCGCCGGTCATCCACAGCCCGGGCGTTGGGTTGTCACCGATCCTCGACCCCGGCGCATGGCTCCACCCCGTCATCAGCGACGCAGCCCGGGGCAAATCGTGTTGGGCCGCCTCCAGCAGGTCGGGATGTACCGGCATATTCGAGGCGGTGCCCAACAGCACCAACGAGTTCACGAGCTCGGGATGCGCACTCGCAGCCTCGAGCGCGACGTAGGTGCCCATGCTGTGTCCGGCGAGCACGACGGGACCGCCGAGCTGCTGGAGTAGCTGCGCCAGCCATGTCCCCATGGCGGGCACGGTGGACAGCGCTGGTCCCTGGCTTTGTCCGTGCCCGGGCAGATCCACCGCCAATGCGCGGACGCGCCGCATCGACAGGTAGCGGGTTTGTTGGCTCCAGACCGTGCCGTCCATGCCGGCCCCATGGACGAGCACAACCGTCGGCGCATCGGGCTCGACTGTGACTCCGCCGGTGCGGATGTGGACCCGCCTGCCGTCGACGGTCAGGTCCTGCGCTTGGTCTGTGTCCTCGGCCGTGGCGTCGGCGTCGGCGGTCATCGCTGGCTCGCCTTCAGAGCTCGGGCTAGATCCTCGACGATGTCGACCGGGTCTTCCAGGCCCACTGACAATCGGATCAGGTCTTCGGTGATCCCGGCCGCAGCCATAGCCTCTGCCGACAGCTGGCTGTGGGTCGTGGATCCTGGATGAATCACCAGCGTCTTGGCGTCGCCCACGTTGGCCAGATGGCTCGCCAAGGTGACCGACTCGATGAACTTCTTCCCAGCCTCGCGGCCGCCTTCGACACCGAAGGAAAGAATCGCTCCGGCACCCCTCGGGTACAACCGCCGGGCAAGCGCGTGGTCCTGGTGGGACTCGACACGCGGATGCTGCACCCACGACACCGCTTCGTGGCTGGTGAGCATGTCGATCACCGCTTCGGTGTTGGACACGTGGCGCTGCATCCGCAACGGCAGCGTCTCGACCCCTTGGAGGAGACTGAAGGCGTTGTGAGGGCTCATACACGCCCCGAAGTCCCTGAGTCCTTCGGCCCGTGCCCGCATTCCGAGGGCGGCGGGCCCGAACTCGTCGGCGAACGAGATGCCGTGGTAGCCCTCATAGGGCTCGGTGAGGGTCGGGAACTTGTCATTCTGGGTCCAATCGAATCTCCCGCCGTCGACGAGCACCCCTCCGAGGGCGGTGCCGTGCCCACCCAAGAACTTGGTCACGCTGTGATACACGATGTCGGCACCGTGTTCGATCGGCCTGATCAGGTACGGCGTCGCAAACGTTGCATCGACCATCAGCGGCAACCCGTGGCGGTGGGCCACATCGGCTACCTCGGGGATGTTCATGACGTCGATGAGCGGATTCCCCAATGCCTCCCCGTAGACGATTTTGGTGTTCGGCTGGATCGCCGCTTCGATCTGTTCGGGATCGGCGAGGTCGACGAAGGTGGTGGTGATCCCGAAGCGAGGAAAGGTCAGCTTCATGGCGTTGTAGCTGCCGCCGTAGAGATTCCGGCTGGAGACGATGTGGTCCCCGGCCGAACAGAGCGTGGCGACCCCAAGGTGCAGGGCGGCGGTGCCCGACGCAGTACACACCGCGCCGACACCCCCATCGAGTGCCGCCAGACGTTCTTCGAGCACCGCCACCGTCGGGTTAGAGATCCGGCTGTAAATGTGGCCGGGCGATTCGAGGTTGAACAGTGCTGACGCTTCGTCGGTGTCGGGAAACGAGTACGAGGTGGTTGCGAAGATGGGCACCGCCCGGGCACCGGTGGTTGGGTCAGGTCGCTGGCCGGCGTGCAAGCTCAACGTGTCGAATCGGTAGAGATCTGGTTCAACCATGGCGATGCTTTCTGTTAGTGGGTGGCGACCTAGGCCGTGGGCGGAACGGGGGCCAGGGATCGGTCGGGCATGAGCATGAGTCGGTCATCAGTCGGGCCGGAATAGAACGTGTCGACATCGGAATCGGCGAGCACAGCCAACATCGTTGGCACCGCCAAACCCTGTTGCTCAACCCGTTCCAGCACGCGGTCTGGGCCGAGGTGATCGAGCATCTCGAACGGACCCAGCTGCCAATTGAATCCCCAGCGGATGGCATTGTCGACGTTGGCGATGTCGTCGGCGATCTCGGGAACGAGGTCGGCGGCGTAGCACAGCGCACCGCCGAAGATGTCCCAGGCCATCCTTCCCTGTTCGGTGTCTTGGAACAGGACCCCGCCGAGGTCGGTGGACACCCCATCGAGATCGGGCGGCTGAACCGCTCGCCACTCTTGGGTCCGAAGGTCGAAGGTCTCCTTGGTCTTCGAGCCGTCGGGTTCCTTGCGTACGCGACTGAAGCCGCCGAGTTGGCGCGACTTGCGTCCCAATTGCCCGCGCTCGAGCATCCCTTGCTCAGCTGCGGGGAACGAGGTGAACCTATGGCCCGGATCGCCGGGCGGAAGGTTGACCGCGAGGTTCTTGCCAACCAGGTCCATCACGTCCAAGCCGATCAGGTCGATCAGCCCGTACAAACCCGTGGGCGGCAGACCGATCGGCTGGCCTAGCACCGCGTCGATCGTCTCCTGACTCATGCCGGATTCGAGATACGGCTTGGCGCGGTGGAGGCCGGCGAGCATGAAAAAACAACCGATCCGGTTGCCTATGAAGTTCACGGTGTCCTTGGCCCGTACCACCCCTTTCGACAGGGAGGTTTCACCGAACCGAGCGAAGGCCTCGATCACATCGGGCGACGTGTCGCTTCCCGGCACCAACTCGAAGAGCTTCATCACCCGTACCGGGTTGAAGAAATGGGTGATGGCCATGTCGGCCCGCAGGCGATCCGGCATGCCGTCGAGAATCGACCGCAACGGGATGCCGGAGGTGTTGCTCGACACCACCGAGCCAGGGCTGCGCACCTCCTCGACTCTGGAGAAGAGGTCGCGCTTGATGTCGAGGTCTTCGACAACCGCTTCGCAAACCCAGTCGTATGCGGCGATCTTGTCGAGGTCGCCGTCGATCGTGCCGGTGTCGATCAGGTGGCGGTGCTCGTCGTCGACCTGCTCCAGCCCGCGTTCGACCGCTTCGGGAGTGAGGTCGAGCATCAACACGCGGCAGCCCGCTGCTGCTGAAGCAGCTGCGATCCCCGCTCCCATCGTGCCGCAGCCGATTACTGCGACAGACTCGATCGTCCGTTTCGATGCTCCAACCGTTTCGCTCACGGGTTCAGACTAGGAACAAGAATGGCAACCATCCACCACGCGATCGATCCCATGAACCACACTTAGGGGTCGAAGCACGCCTCGATTTTCGACTCTGAGCGGTCGCCCGACAGCGCTCAGAGTTTCTTTGAATTTTTCTTTCTGTTTCGCTTGACGACAGCCGGGACCGTGGTGAAATATCTCGTTCAGCCCACTGGGAAGCCGGGAGCAAAAGGCCGTAAGGCCCGCAGCGAACGGTGGAGCCAAGGGCTGATCGGAGGGAAAGATCCGAGGCGCTCACAAGGTGCCGACGACCCGAACCGAAGATCTGTCGGATCGACTCCGTCGGGTTCGCAAGAACTCAGCGAGGTCGAACTGACAACCGCCAGTCGCTCAGACCGAAGGTTCGCAAGGGCCGGACGAACGGGCGGATGGTTTGGCCCCAGGGCGATCGCCTCGGTACCGCAAGGAACCGGGACGTGAACCCGAGGGCCACCGCCTTCGGGTTTACCTCCAATGTTCCGCAAGGACCGGCGGGGGTGGAGCCTTGGGCATGGTGAGTTCCACCTGCTGAGTCGCTGGTCGGACACAAGTCGTGGAGAAATCTGTGAGGCGTGACCGATCTGGGACGAGGCAGCCGGTGCACCATCCGCTTCGGCGGGTCGTGAACCGGTTCGGCATTCACCTCCGGACTCGGGTCCGGTCTGCCAGCACCCCGGTGGTGAACGGCGGTGACATGTGGATGCAGGTGCCTGCCCGCATCTACGGTCACCCCAGGATCCGCTCGCTGGATCACAGGCCGACACCTGAAAGGGAGGAGCCGACAACACGACACTGCCCGCTGGTCGTAAGACCAACGGGCAGTGAAAGGCAGTCGGGAAGACGGTACATCCGCTCAGATCGACTGTGGTGGATACTCATCGCAAAGGAACCTCGGGCCTGCGGGCCCGGGGTTTCTTCCTTTTTCGCGCAGTCTCGAAAGACATCTCAGGTCGATGGGGACATGGCAGACTCTCCCTCCCGATGCCACGCACCCTTCGCCTCCGCCCATGGCAACGCCATGCACTCACCCGTTTTCAGGCCAATAGCGCACCCGATTTCTTGGCCGTGGCAACCCCCGGGGCGGGCAAGACGACCTTCGCGCTCACCGCGGCCCGTCTGACCCTGCCCCGCCTGCGCGGGAAGCTCGTCATCGTGGCGCCCACCCGTCACCTCAAGTTGCAGTGGGCGAACGCCGCCGAGCAATTCGGCCTGCACCTCGACCCGAACTGGACTCCCAACGAAGGTCTACCGCCCGACGTCCATGGCGTGGTGACCACCTACCAACAGGCGTCCACTGCCCACACCGACCTGGCGAGGGTCTGCACCGAGGGGTTCGCGATCCTCGATGAAGTTCACCATGCCGGCGACGATCGGGCTTGGGGCGTCGGAATCGACCGCAGCTTCGGGAGTGCGCGCCACCGCCTCGCCCTCTCCGGTACGCCGTTTCGAAGCGACGATGCGCTGATCCCGTTCCTTCAGTATCAGAATGGTCAGGTCCTCCCCGATGTCGAATATGGCTACGGCGATGCTCTCGGAGACGGAGGGGTCGTTCGACCGGTGTACTTCCCACGCTTCGGCGGTCAGATGGAATGGACCGCACCCGATGGCGCACTCCTCGCCGCCTCCTTCGAAGATCCGCTGCCGCAGAGTCATGCCAACCAGCGGCTCAAGGCTGCCCTCAGCGTCGACGGCGAATGGCTCGCAACAGTCCTCTCCGAAGCGAACTCCCAGCTCGACTTGATCCGGGAGCGAACTCCGGATGCGGGTGGCCTGATCATCGCCATCGACCAGGAGCACGCTGGTCAGATCTTCCGCCTTCTACGGGACCGTCTCGGCGTTCAAGCCGACGTCGTGGTCAGCGAGGATCCGGATGCCTCGGACAAGATTGAGCGGTTCGCCGGGAATTCGCAACCGTGGGTCATCGCGGTGCGCATGATCTCAGAAGGTGTCGACATTCCGCGGTTGCGGGTGGGGGTCTATGCCACAACGACGACCACCGAGCTCTTCTTCCGACAAGCCGTCGGTCGAATCGTTCGGCACACCGGAGGACGAGGCCGGGCGTTCATGTACGTCCCCGACGATCCCCGGCTCCGCCACTATGCCAACTCGATCGCCGAGACTCGCCGTCATCAGCTCGACCTGTTCAAGAAGGAGCGAGAGTTCAACGAACGCGCCGAACGAGCGGCCGGCGAAGAACAGATGTCGCTCTTCGCCGTTCACTCGGCGACCTTGACCGACGCCACCCACGAGGGCGACGTCGAAGAAGCACTGCAATCGGAACTGGTGGAGGACTGCCTGCCGGGCGACGACCAACCTCTCCACGATGCACCCGGGCTCGTCCTCGACCTGCAGGCTCTCCCCCCGGTCGATCCTTCGACACGAGCTCGGCCAACGGTGCCGGGTGGCCGGAAGGAACGCGAGCGGCTTCGACGAATCAACGCGGTGTGGGTTCGGGATCTCGTTCTGGCGACGGGGCTGTCGCACGCCCAGGTCAACGCCGAGCTCAACCGGCTGTCCGGGGTGAAACGGGTCTCGACCGCCACCGCCGTCGAGCTCGAAAGGCGGGCCGCGGCGGCGAAGAGCTGGCATTCCCGCCAGCTCAGCGTCGGCTGACACGGCGACGAAGTTCGTCGGATCAGGCGGTCTAGATTGCAGCGGTGAAGCTGCTGACGGTGTTCATCACGGGCGCGTTTCTGTGCCTCGTACTGGGTGGGTGCAGCACAACGCCAGAACCATCGACCGGCGCTTCGCCGATCAACCCGGCGACCGGGCAAACCGCGACCACGGTCATCCCGACCACGGCGAGCTCGACCACAGCCCCACCCAGCTCTCTCCCGCCGACGACAGCAGCCGACACACCGGCCTCCCAGGCCGCCAACCTCCTCACCTCGCTCGGACGAGTCGGGTCGGATCAACCGGTCCGCATCGGACTCGTCGCCCACAGCGCCTCGGTCATCGGAATCGGGCGCACCATCGACGTTCTGAACGACGCCGACGGCATACAGCTGGTCCGCATCTTCTCCCCCGAGCATGGACTGGCGGGGGAGGCCGACGCCGGGCAGGCGGTCGCCGACGGCACTGAGCCCATAACCGGACTGCCGGTCATCAGCCTTTATGGAGTGCGTCGCGCGCCGGCGACACGACACCTGGACGACCTTGACGCCGTGGTCTACGACCTCCAAGACGTGGGCGTTCGTGCGTTCACCTATATCGCCACGATGGGATTGGTCTTCGACGCCGCCGCTGCGGCCGGGCTCCCGGTCTTCGTCGTCGACCGGCCGAACCCGCAGGCCGGTGCCGTCGACGGTCCGGTTCTCGATCCGGGACTCGAATCGTTCATCAGCCCGTATGCGATTCCACTGGTCTACGGATTGACCTCTGGCCAATTGGGCCGCCTCCTCGTGGACGACGGCTACGTCGACGCCGGCACCAACCTGACCGTGGTCGGACCGACCGCAGCGCTCGGGGCGCCGTGGCGAGCGCCCAGCCCAAACCTGCCGACCCTCGAATCGGCGTGGCTGTATCCGGCGGTCGTCCCACTCGAAGCCACCATCCTCAGCGTGGGTCGGGGCACAACGAAGCCCTTCAGCTTGATCGGCGCGCCCACTGTCGATGGCCGGGCCATGCTCGACTCCCTCCTCACCCGCGACGGCCTGGAGGTTGGGCTGGAAGCCGAGACGTTCACACCGGAGTCGATTCCCGGCATGGCGATCTCACCGCGATACCAGGGTCAAGCGATTGTCGGCGTCACGCTTTCGACGGGAGCAGCCTTGCGCTCACCGGTCCGTCTTGCGGTTGAGCTGATCGATGCCGCAATGGACGTCTCGTCGGACCGATCGGCGATCATCGATCGTCCGGATGTCTTCGATCGGTTGATCGGCTCGAGTTCGGTTCGCGCCGCTCTCATCGAGGATCGATCTGCCGCCGAAATCGCCGCATCGTGGACCGACGAAGTGAATCGTTTCACCGAACGAATCGAACGCCTTCGTCGCTGACTCAGGCGAGTTGGCGCACCGCTCCGGTGTCGGCGCTGGTAACCATGCTGGCATAGGCCCTCAACGCCTGACTCACTTGACGTTCACGGTTCTTGGGGGTGTAGGCCGACGCGCCGCGGGCCTCTTCAGCGGTACGTCGCTCGGTCAATACGGCCTCATCGACCTCAAGCGTGATCGACCGGTTCGGAATGTCGATGCTGATCACGTCGCCGGTCTCGACCAGTGCGATAAAACCGCCCGCCGCCGCCTCGGGCGAGGCGTGCCCGATGGATAGCCCAGAGGTGCCGCCCGAGAATCGACCGTCGGTCAGCAGCGCACATTCGGTTCCGAGGCCCCGGCTCTTGATGTAGGTCGTGGGGTACAACATCTCCTGCATGCCCGGTCCCCCCTTGGGACCTTCATAGCGAACGACGACCACTTCGCCAGACACGACCTCCTCCCCCAGGATCCCTTCGACTGCGTCGTCCTGGCTCTCATACACGCGAGCAGTGCCGGTGAAGGTGAAGTTGCCCTCATCGACCCCGGCGGTCTTCACGATGCAGCCGTTTTCGGCCAGGTTGCCATAGAGCACGGCAAGCCCACCTTCGCTGGTGTAGGCATGGTCGATGTCACGGATACACCCGTCCGCACGATCGAGATCGAGGCTCGGCCACCGGGTGTCTTGGCTGAACGCCTCCTGGGTCGGAATCCCAGCCGGCCCGGCAGAGAACAACGCCTTGGACGCGGCGGTGGCGGTCGGGCGGGCGATGTCCCATTGGTCGAGCGCCGCCCCCAGGGTCTCACTGTGCACGGTTGGCACACTCGAGTCGATCAGGCCGCCGCGGTCAAGCTCACCGAGGATCCCCATGATCCCGCCGGCCCGGTGGACATCCTCCATGTGATACTTGTCGGTGCTCGGTGCAACCTTGCAGATGTTCGGCACGCGACGGCTGATCTCATCGATGTTGGCCATCGTGAAGTCGTGGCCCGCCTCATGGGCTGCGGCGAGGATATGCAGCACCGTGTTGGTGCTTCCACCCATGGCGATATCGAGCACCATGGCGTTACCGAACGCATCGAGGCTGGCGATGTTGCGAGGCAGGACCGACTCGTCGTCTTTGTCGTAGTAACGCCGCGCCAGGTCGACCACGGTGCGCCCGGCCATGAGAAACAGCTCGCGCCGGTCGGCATGGGTGGCGAGCGTCGAGCCGTTTCCTGGCAACGAGAGCCCCAACGCTTCGGTGAGACAGTTCATGCTGTTCGCCGTGAACATCCCCGAACAGGATCCACAGGTTGGACATGCAGACCGTTCGATAGCGGCGACATCCTCATCGCTGACGTTGGCGTCGCCGGCGGTCATCATGGCCGAGATGAGGTCGACCTTCACCTCGCCGCCGGCGAGACGAGTCTTGCCCGCTTCCATCGGCCCACCGCTCACGAATACGGTCGGCACGTTCAAGCGCAACGCTGCGTTCAGCATGCCCGGGGTGATCTTGTCACAATTCGAAATGCAGACCAGGGCGTCGGCGCAGTGGGCATTCACCATGTACTCGACGCTGTCGGAGATCAAGTCTCGGCTCGGAAGGCTGTAGAGCATGCC
>JABDJU010000117.1 GCA_013003325.1 Acidimicrobiales bacterium | reverse complement strand
GGTCGTGGCAGAAGGCATTTCCGGGCCGTTCACCGCGTCGGCAACCCTGAGCCCGGAGGTAGTGGAGGCCATCGACGGACCCGACGCCGCAGAGGTGGTGGTTGCCAGGGGCAGCCTGAACGCTGGTAGCGAGACACTGGAAGCTCTGGTGGTCGGACATGTGCTCGGCGGGCTGGGATCGCCGGTGCCGGTGGATGGTCGTGCGGCGCAGGGAGCCGGTGAAGCCGTCGTCGACCGCACCGCCGGCTACGAACTCGGATCCACGGTGGCGCTCGGCACCACCGACCTCACCATCGTCGGCATCCACGATGACACGACGGTGCTCGCCGGACTACCCGTTGTCTTCCTCGGCATCGACGAGGCCAGACGAGCTCTCTTCGACCGCCGCCCGGTCACCACCGGTGTGCTGTTGTCGGACGATCCAACCGCCCTGCCCGACGGAGTCCAAGCTCTCTCCCGGCAGGCGGTGGCCGAAGACGCACTCGGACCGCTCGAGAACGCAGTCAGTTCGGTGTCGCTGATCCGGGCCCTTCTGTGGATGGTGGCGGCCATCATCATCGGAGCCGTCGTCTACCTCAGTGCCCTCGAACGCCAACGCGACTTCGCCGTGCTGAAGGCCATGGGGGTCGGAAACCGTGATTTGGTGCTCAGCATCGGTCTTCAAGCGGTGCTGATCGCACTGTCGGCGGTTGTGCTGGCCGGGATCCTACAGGCCCTGATCGAACCGATCTTCCCGTTGAAGGTCCGGGTCCCGGCCAAGGCGTACTGGCAGATCCCCTTGGTTGCGGTCATCGTGGCGGTGTTGGCCGGATTGGGCGGGATGCGCCGTGTACGGGGGTCTGACCCCGCCGCAGCGTTCGCGGGACCGGGGGCATAGCAATGCTGAGCGTGCAAGATCTGGTCGTCGAGTTCATCACGGAGGGCTACGCCGTCCGGCCCCTCGACGGCCTGTCGTTCGACGCCGAACCTGGCGAGCTGATTGTTCTTCTCGGCCCATCCGGGTCGGGCAAGACCACGTTGCTGTCGTGTCTGGGTGGAATCATGACGCCGACCAGCGGGTCGATCCGGCTGGGTGACACCGCAGTGACCGAACTCAACAGAGCCGCCCTCGACCGCTATCGCAGTACCGATGTGGGATTCGTGTTTCAGGCGTTCAACCTGATCCCTTCGCTCAGCGCGGTCGAGAACGTGGCGGTGCCGTTGATGTTGGGCGGCATGACACGGAAAGCCGCCTTCGCTCGAGCTCGAGAGCTGATGACCACGGTGGGACTCCAGGATCGGGTGGACCACAAACCCGGGCGACTGTCGGGCGGTCAGCAGCAGCGGGTGGCGTTGGCGCGGGGGCTCGCTCACGATCCCCAGCTTCTCCTGGCCGACGAACCAACCGCCAATCTCGACTACATCCAGGCTGAACAGGTGATTCGTCTTCTCCGTGAACTCCGCAGCAGAGGACGCATCATCGTGGTGTCGACCCACGACGATCGGTTGGTTCCGGTGGCCGACCGGATCGTGCAGATGACGCCCGATCACGACGCCGGTGATGAGGGTGCGGTGCAGGTGCAGTATGTTGCCGGCGAGTCGGTCTTCGAACAGGGGGACCGCAGCACCTTCGTGTACGTGATCGACGATGGCGAAGTAGACGTGGTGAGGGTTCTCGCCGACGGCTCGGAGGAACACATCCGGGTGATGGGGGCCGGTCAGTACTTCGGTGAGCTCGGCCCAACCCTCGGGTTCCCGCGATCAGCCTCGGTGCGGGCCCGAACCGACATCACCCTCACGGCATACAGCATCGTGGAATTCCGCGAACTCGTGCAGTAGCGGAACTCAGCCCAGGTGAGCGAGAAGGGCATCCAGGGCAATTCGATAGCTGGCGGGGCCGAAGCCTGCGACGATCCCGATGCACACGGGCGCGATCATGGAGGTGTGGCGGAACTCCTCCCGGGCCAGGGTGTTCGACAGGTGGGTTTCGACGCACGGAAGTTCAGTTGCCGAAACGGCATCTCGAAGCGCCACGCTGTAGTGAGTGAACGCTCCGGGGTTGAACACGACCCCATCCACTTCGCCGCGTGCCTCGTGCAGCCGATCCACCAATTCTCCCTCGATGTTCGACTGGAAATCGATCAGCCGCACGTCCATGCCCGTTGCGTATTCCCGCAGTCCGGCCACGATGTCGGCGAGGGTGTCGCTGCCGTACACCTCGGGTTCGCGGGAGCCGAGCAGATTCAGATTGGGACCATTGAGCAAGAGAATCGTTCGTGACACCGGCACTCCTCGCACCTAGCTGACGGTCCTGTCGAACCTAGACGTCAGTATCCCACCTGAGGTGCTTGTCGGCCGGGAGGTTCCCCTCTTGCCGGACTTGTCCCACGCGAGCGGATGACGGGAATCGAACCCGCGTATCAACCTTGGGAAGGTTGCGTTCTACCATTGAACTACATCCGCAGAACAGCTCGAGCTGATCGGCATCGCAGCCGGAGCTGCGCAGATCGACGATAGCAGCTTGACCGCAGAGCGTCCCTGCCGACAAGTTCAGTGTGAAGTTGAGCTTCCTCAGAAAAGTCGCGTGCCTTTGCATGGTGGCGGCGGCCTGTTCGGCCAGTGCCGAATCGGCCGGTGAACCGTCCACGCTTCCACTGGTCGACGCCGACGCTGCGACAACTACGACGACGACCACGATCGCCTCGACGTCGGTCACGACCGTCCAAACCGACTTCAAACCAGCGGCTGGCGAGGTTTTCTCGTTGCCGACCTCGACCACCACCCAACCCGTCACGACCACCACGACAGCCCCCAAGCCGGCGACCACCTCGTCGTCGCCGGGAACACCAGCGGTCACCCAGCCATCGGGCGACCCTCAACAACCGTCGTCGCTGTACAAGGGCGTGCTCGGCACCTACACCCTGGACCAGGTCTTCGCCTCATCCCCGGTGGCCAATCCGACCGTCGCTTCGGGAACTCTGCCCCTCACCGGCGTGCCGGGAACCACACCGTCGCGACCGGCCATCGTGGTTAAGGTCGACAATGCGTCGCGGGCTCGTCCTCAGAGCGGTCTCAACAAGGCCGACATCGTGATCGAAGAAGAGGTCGAGTTCGGGATTACCCGGTTCGCCGCGGTGTATCACACCCATGACTCGACCGTGGGCCCGGTCCGCTCCGGTCGATCGACCGACATCTCGTTCCTGAATGCGCTCGGATCACCCGGTCTGGTCTATTCCGGAGCGAACCGGGTGATCGACCAACTGCTGCTCAACCAGACCAACGTGGCGAACTTCAGCGCCGCCCGATCCAGCGGTTACTGGCGTTCGTCGTCGCGGCCCGCTCCGAACAACCTCTACAGCAAAACGTCGAGCTTCTCCGGCGTGGCCCCTGGGGGCCCTCCGCCGGCCCAATTCCATTTCCGGCCGGCCGGCACGCCCTCATCCCAGGGCGTCGAGTCGACCGGATTCGGTGTTCACTATCCGGCCAACAAGGTTCGATGGGACTGGGACGGCTCAGCTTGGCTGCGCAGCCAGGCCGGCCGAGCCCATACAACCGACGGTGAACGCGTGAGCGCCGCCAACGTCGTGGTGGTCGCAGTGCCTTCGGTTGCCACCGGACTCTTCGACAGCACCGGTGCCGCGGTACCCGAGTTCGTGTTCGTCGGTGAAGGCCCGGCGGCGGTCTTCACCGACGGACGCCGCGTCGACGGCAGCTGGACGCGACCAACCCTGCGCGACCCTGCCATCCTGCACGTCAACGGACAGGCGATCACCCTCACCCCGGGACGTACCTGGATCCAAGTCACGACGTCCGGCCAATACCAGCCATAAGGATTCTGTCGTCGGACCAACACATTCCACCCAAAAATCGTCGGGCGAGCACGCCCCGTGTGCTCCTCTGACGCCAGAAGGGCCAGACGTGTTCGGCTGACGCAATTTGGGCTGAGGCTGGCTCAGCCCTCGATCACGTCGAGCCCGAGCTGACGGGCGACCTCGCCCGCCAGATCGACCAGCGCCGACGTCGCCGGCCTGCTGGCGGCCGACTGACGGTAGGCCAGTTCGACGGTGCGGCAGAACGGCGCCGCGATGTCGAGTATCCGGACGCCATCGGGCCGCTGAGCCAACCCCAATTCGGGCACCAATGAGACCCCGGCGCCGGCTGCCACGACATTGAGAGTGGCGGGATAGTCGTCGATCTCATGCACGACATTCGGCGAGAAACCGGCCTGTTGGCAGGCGTTGTGAATCAGGCGGCCGCACCACACCCGACGGGGAGCGAGCACGAAAGGCGCATCGGCCAGCTCGTTGAGCGACATTTCCGATCGGCCGCGCCCCCACCCGGAATCGGTTTGCACGACAATCCGGAACCAGTCGCGAAAGAGCGGCTCGAAGATGATTCCATCATGAACTGGCGAATGGCTGACCGCCATCACGAAACAGGCGTCGAGTTGACCGGATCGCACCGCCTCGACCCCTGATGATTCGGAGGGGAACTCTTCGGTGCGGATCTCCAGATTGGGGTGTTCGGCGGCGGCCTGTCGCAGGAGCGGGGGGAGGAACCGTGATGCCATCGATTCGCTCAGACCCAGTCGAACGGTGCCTTCGGCTCGGCCCTTGACCCGTTCCAGCGATGCCTGGGCCCGCTCCAGCTCGGCCAGCACGATGTCGGCGTGCAACACGAGTTCGCGGCCGGCATCGGTGAGCTGCACGTTTCGCCCTACCCGTTCGAGCACGGCGACACCGGTGGATTTCTCGATGGCGGCGAGCTGTTGGCTCACCGCCGACGGGGTGTACCCGAGCCCGTCGGCCGCCGCTGCGATCGTGCCCAACTCAGCCACCTCCCGGAGCATGCGGAGCTGTTGAATGCTGAGGTCCATTAGGTGGAGCCTATCCGGTATTCATAAGCAACACTTATGAATACTGTTTCTAAACCATCGCTTTTCCTATTCTGACATATCGTTCACCATAGGGGCATGCTCTACATCCACTGTCCCCAATGCGAACGTTCCCACCTTGTCGGCACCCGGTCGATCGTGTCCCTCCACAACACCAGCGAAGGCGTCGTCGCCTATGTGAAGTGCCCCGAAGGTCACATCACCGTCAACACCGGCTCCCCATCGGCGGTTGAGAAAGCGGCCGCCGGCGCCGAGCGTTCTTTGGCCCCTGTCCGAAAGTCTCCAGTTCTCACCGGAGCCAGCTTCTAGCCTGACACGGTGGCCGCGCCGACCAAGAACCTGTTTCAGCCGGCGCACGCCAAGAACACCGGACACTTCAGCGCCTCGGATTGGGTGCTGTTCTGTTCGGTGTCGCTCATTTGGGGGGCCAGCTTCCTCCTGATCGACATCGGTCTCGATGCGCTCACCCCTGGGATGGTGACCCTGCTCCGGGTCGGTAGTGGAGCGGTTGCACTGTTGGCGCTCGACCGCATTCGGCACGGGCGGTTCACGCTGCCCGAAGTCGATGACCGGTGGCGGGTCGCCGTGTTGGCCATCATCTGGGTTGCGATCCCATTCACGCTGTTTCCACTGGCCGAGCAGCGCATCAATTCGGCTGTGGCCGGCCTGCTCAACGGCGCCACCCCAATCTTTGTTGCCGGCATCGCGGCGTTGATGCTGAGGCAGCGCACACGCGGGCCTCAGCTGATCGGCATCGTGGTCGGCTTGATCGGGCTGATCATGGTCAGTCTTCCCAGTATCAACGAAGGGGCATCCCAGGCCAGCGGTGTCGCCATGGTTGTGGCGGCCACCTTCTGCTACGGAATCGCTATCAATATCGCAGCTCCGCTCCAACACAGCTATGGAGCGGTAGAACTGATGAGTTGGGTGCTCGCGATCGCGGCGGTCCTTACCGTGCCCTTCGGTCTCTACGACTTCGGCTCCAACCGAGCCGAATTCGGGCCCATCAGTGCGGTGTTGGTGTTGGGCGTCGTGGGCACCGGTGTTGCCTTTGCTCTCATGGGGGCTCTGATCGCCGGTGTCGGATCCACCCGTGCGTCTCTCATCACCTATCTGGTTCCGGTGGTTGCACTCGTGCTCGGCGTCACCTTCCGAGACGATGATGTTGCGGCCCTCGCCGTCGCCGGCGTCGCACTGGTGATCGCCGGAGCGTTCGTGGCCAGCCGCAGGACCGGCTAGCCGAGACGCATCGCCGACACGCCCGCCCCGGCGGTGTTCACGCAGCGCAGATCGGCCCCGAGCTTTTCGAACGCCAGGGCCAGGCACCGGCCAAGGGCCCGCTGTCCGTAGGCGTTGGGATGAGCCGACTCCTCGATGTCACCCTGCCCGACGCCGGTGCTGATGAACCGGATCCACTCGCTTCGGACCCCATCAGCTGAGGTTCGTTGCCGAGCCGTTGCGGCGCACGCCTCGTGGCCCTTGAGAGCATCCGACAGATCGAGGAAGTCGACCCCAGACGCGGCGGCGACGTCGTTGAGCGCATCGCTGAGCCGGGGCACCAGCTCCCGGTTGGCCCAATCCAGATCGCTGTCCCACAGCGGGCAGCCGCCCTTGAACGTGCGGTCCCACCCGGTCTCCACGTACCGGATGTTGTCGGACTCAGCCACCGGTGACGGATAGCTGACCAAAATGATCCGGGCGTCGCGGTCGCCGTTGGTATCGAGAACCGTGCGGGCTTCGCTCAGGACGTCGGCAACACCGTCCATGGCGCCGGCCAAGCGGGCTTCGACGTTGCGCTCCTGGTCCTGTTGGCAGGTGTTGGGCCGCCACCGTGTGCTCGTGACGTACCCGGCGACGCAGTCGACGACGATGCTGGAGAACCCGAGATCGTTTCCGCCCACTGAAATTACGACCAGTTCGACGGCGTGGGTTTGGGCCACGGTGCGCAGCTGGTCGATTTGGGGTGCCTCGCCCCGATAGGCACGACCCCCGGCCGCCGCCGGGAGGAGGTTCCTGGTCGATGCTCCCGAACAGGCGAGGTTGAACACGGCGTCCACGGCGAGTCCTGCGGATCGGATCGGAGCGACGTCGCTGCGGTGACAGCCGTTGGCGTAGCTGGTGCCATACACCCGCTCCTGTTCGTATCGCCAGAACCACCCCCGTTTGTAGGCGGCGCGGTCGGTACCTCGGCGATCGCCGTAACTGCTGCTCGTGTTGCCGTCCCATCGACCCGCCTCACCGGCGATGAAGCTGTCGCCCAGCGAAACGGCGGCGGTGAGTTCTGCCGGCGCCGCGGCCAGCGGTGCGGCCGTTGCACCGACGAGGAGCAGTGCCAGGAAGCCGACGATGACGCGGGGACCCATCGGGCCAGTGTGTCATCGGGAGCGGGTCTTGTGCAGCCGGACGTTACTCGAACAGGATCTCACCGGCGGCGATCCTGTCCCGTCGTTCGTCTTCTGCGGCGTGCTGCTGGGCTTCACCGGTTTCGATGGCGTCCAGCACGTGCATTGCGATGTCGGCCACTCGGACCTCGGACTCCTCGACGCCGTGACCCTTGACGCCGTCGTCCATCATCACGTAGCAGAACGGGCAGGCGGTTGCGACCCGGCTGGCGCCCGTGGCGATCAGCTCGGCCGACCGCTCGTCGTTGACCTTCGTGCCGATGTCCTCCTCCATCCACATACGGGCCCCGCCGGCGCCACAACACATACCTTTGGTGCCGTTGCGGCCGGCTTCGACCAGCTGCACCCCTTTGAGGGAGCCGATGACGTTGCGGGGGGCGAGGTACACGTCGTTGTGACGGCCCAGGTAGCAGCTGTCGTGATAGACCACCCGTTCTTCGAGCGAGGCGTCGGAGACGTCGAGGAGGCCCTCGGCGATCAGATACTCGAGGAACTGGCTGTGATGCACGACCTCGTAGTTCCCGCCGAGCTGGGGATACTCGTTCTGAAGGGTGTTGAAGCAGTGCGGGCACTGGGTGATGATCTTCTTCACCCCGAGCGAGTTGAGGTTCTCGACGTTCTGTTTGGCCAGCATCTGGAACAGATACTCGTTGCCGGCTCGTCGGGCCGGATCGCCGGTGCACAGCTCGTTGGGGCCGAGGATGGCCACGTCGATGTCGGCTCGGGCCAGCAATTTGGCCATGGCCTGGGTGACCTTCTGGTTCTTGTCGTCGAAGGAGCCTGCGCAGCCAACCCAGTAGAGGTAGTCGTGGCTGAACGCCGCGGCCCCGTCGGCGGGATCGATCACTGGGACGGGAAGGTCGCTGGCCCAGTCGGCTCGTGTGCTCTGGCTCATCGCCCAGGGGTTGGAGCTGTTCTCCATGCTGCGGAAGGCCTGGCCGAGCTCGGTGGGAAAGTCGGACTCCATCAGGGTGAGCGATCGGCGCATGTCGAGGATCTTGTCGAGGATCTCGATGTTGACCGGGCAGATCTCGTCGCACGCCTTGCAGCTGGTGCAGGCCCACACCTCTTCGGTGGTGATTCGCTCGAATACGCTTTCGCTGTTGACCACGATTTCCGGCTCGACGCCGATCGGCGGCGAAACGGCGGGCGTACCGGTGCGCGACATCACCTCGCCGGTTTTGAGCACGATCTCGCGTGGGTCGAGCGGCTTGCCAGTGGCGTTGGCAGGGCACACGCTGGTGCACCGACCGCACATGGTGCAGGCGTCGGTGTCGAGAAGCTGCTTCCAGGTGAACTGGTTGATCGTGTTGGCCCCGAACGTCTCGAGTGAGGTCGACTCGAGGTCGGGCATGGCCTTCATCGCTCCCTTCGGCCGGTCGCGATGGCTGAGATACATGTTCAGCGGCGAGGTGAACATGTGCCGCATCATCGTGCCCGGGATGATCACCAAGAAGGTGAAGAAGCTGACCACGTGAGCAATCCACCAGGCTTGATGCCAGCCCGACAGATTGCCGGTGGCCTCGGCGGCGTAGGAAAGCGGGTAGCCGATGATGCTCCATTGCTCGAAGTCGGGTTGGCCCTGAAGAGCGATCCGGTACGCCTCGGCCCCGAAGCCGGTGATCCCGATGGCCAGCAGGGTGCCATTGATAACGATGTGTTCGGGTCGGCTCTTGACCGCGATCCGATACGGCCGCCACGACTTCGGTCCGTAGCGCCTGGCGATCGCGATGACCATGCCGGCCAGGAATCCGAGCCCAGCCAGGTCACCGACCAACGCGTAGCCCTTGTAGACGTCGCCGTTGAGAAACTTGAGACTCTCCGGGACCTGGTGGTTGATCTCGAGCACCGTGGTGACGGCCAACAGGATCAAGAAGTTGAAGTAGATGAGGCTGTGCATGATGCCGGCGCCGGGCTCGCGCATCAGGGTTTGCATGTAGACGCCGGACCGGAAATCGGCGAGCCGATCCTTGATGTTCGACGGGGTCGTAGCCCGGCGATCCGGGGCGCCTCGCTCCCAGTTCTTGACCCGGTAGCTGAGCTGGACCGTGGCCCACAGCAAGAGGATCGGCATCACTGTGTAGAAGGCCAGCTTCAGCGGTGAGGGGATGTTGAGAAACACCTCGCGCTGGATGTCGGAGTCGTCGTGAAACTGGAAGACGGCGGCCGCCACCCCCGACAGCGCGGTCACCGCAGCGATGGCCGCGCCCACTGCAATCCAGATGTGGCTGGCCTTGATCCGTGGCGAGTTGAGCTGGGGATCAGAGTCCCGCAGGTCCTCCGAGAGCGACGCGTCCATTGTCGGAGTCTACTGCTCACCGGTCGACCACTCGAACGTACAAACCCGGGTCTGTGTTGGCAGATTTTCGATGGTGAAGCGCGGACGAGCGAGGACCTCCAGATGGCAACACGCAGGAAACAAACCGGAAACATCGCCTCCGTATCGTTCCTCCCTGGCACTGCCGACCAGCGCTGTTCGGTATGCCACGAGATCAGTACCTCTCCCAGAAAGCGACACGATCGTGGCTCGAACAACCTTGCTCGCCCCAATCACTTCACGAAAGCGCCCTCGCCGCCTCACCCGTCGGCTCGGCGTTCCCCTGGCACTCGCGACGACAGCCGTCGTCGCCTGGGCCGGTCCGGTGTCGGCTCAGGATCTGAGCACGCAGTACGATCGGACCGCAGCCGCCGGTGCCGAGGCGATGAATATGATTGTCCTCGACAACATCTTCATCTTCTTCTGTGCCGCCCTGGTGTACCTGATGCAGGCCGGGTTCGGGCTGGTGGAAGCCGGCCTCACCCGGGCCAAGAACGCCGGCAACATCATGATGAAGAACCTGATGGACGTCAGCGTCGGGGTTCTTGTCTTCGGTCTCGTCGGCTGGGGTATCGCCTATCCCGGGTTTGGAGAGGACAGCGCCGGTTGGATCGGTTCGGCCGGGCTCGGCGTGAAGGGGTTCTTCGACGGCTACCTGGTAGACGCCAGCCCCGCCTCGCTGGCCGATGGTGTATATCCGTTGGCGGTACCGGTCGACTTCTTCTTCCAGGCGGCGTTCGCGGCGACGGCGGCCACCATCGTGTCCGGCGCGGTCGCCGGTCGAACCAAGTTCGTTGGCTACCTCGCCTACAGCGTCATCCTCACCGCCTTCATCTATCCGGTGGTCGTCGGCTGGCAGTGGGGTGGAGGCTGGCTGTCACAGCGCGGCACTGCGTTCGTCGACTTCGCCGGCTCCGGGCTGGTTCACATGACCGGCGGATTCGCTGCCCTCATGGGTGCGCTCATCATCGGGCCTCGCATCGGCAAGTTCGCCGAGGACGGCACGCCCCGGGCGATGCCGGGACACAGCATCCCGCTGGCGATCACCGGTGTCTTCCTGCTCTTCATCGGCTGGTTCGGGTTCAATCCCGGCTCACAGCTCCAGGCCGACATGGCGGTACCGGTGATCGCAGTACTCACCGCCTTCGCCGCTACCTCCGGGGCCGTGATGGCCATGGCTACCTCGTGGGCGACCATGGGTAAGCCTGATGTGTCGATGGCGGGCAACGGCCTTCTCGCCGGTCTGGTGGCCATCTGTTCAGGCGTCGGCGAGGTCAGTGCCGTCGGATCGATCGTGATCGGCGCCATCGCCGGCGCGATCGTTGTGCTCTCGGTGCTGGCCATCGAACGGATCGGAATCGATGACCCGGTTGGTGCGTTCAGTGTGCACGGCGTGTGCGGTGCATGGGGACTCATCGCCACCGGCCTCTTTGCCACAACCTCGCCGGTGAACGGCGCAACCGAGTCGGCCGGCCTCCTGTACGGCGGGGGATTCTCGCTGCTCGGAACCCAGCTCATCGGTATGGTCGCGATTGCGGTCTTCGTCACTATCGCTGCAGGCGCTCTGTTCGCAGGCCTGAGGGCCGTCGGTATGCTGCGGGTTCCGCCGGAAGAGGAACTGGCCGGCCTCGACGTTGCCGAGCACGGCTCGCCCGGTTACGGGCCCGACATGCTGGGTGGCAGCGCAGTTTGATGGCAGGATCTAGAAACCCAAAGAAGGACGACCAATGCAACTGATTACCGCGATTATCAAGCCCCACATGCTCGATGAGGTCAAGACCGCCCTCAAGTCCATCGACGTGTCGGGTATGACGGTCACCGAGGCCAAGGGGTTCGGACGTCAGGGAGGTCACACCGAGACCTACCGCGGCGCCGAGTACCAGGTCGATTTCGTGCCCAAGGTCAAGCTGGAGCTCGTCGTCGATGAAGCACAGGTGGTCTCCGCTACCGACGCCATCGTGCAGGCCGCCAAGACCGGCAAGATCGGTGACGGCAAGATCTGGGTGACTCCGGTCGACAAGATCATACGTATCCGGACCGGTGAACTGGGAGCTGACGCCGTCTGAGTCAGCTGCCGGTCTGTCCTCGGGGCAGCCGGCGCTCGGGCTGGGTTGGTCGACCCGGATCGAGATCGGCGATTGGGACAGGGCGGGCGAAGAGGTAGCCCTGTCCCAGCGTCACCCCCGCTGCGAGTAAGTCCGCTTTCTGGGCTTTGGTTTCGACCCCTTCGGCGATGAGCTGGAGATCAAGGTTCCGAGCCAGTTCGATCAGCGCCATCATGTAGGGCCGTTCGCCACCGCGAAGGCCGGACACGACTTTGCGGGCGATCTTCACGGCGTCGACCTGGTTTCGCTTGATGACTCCGAGGGAAGCATCGCCGGAGCCGAAATCGTCGATTGCAATCCTGAAGCCGAGTTCCCGGAGAACCTGCAAGGTTCGGCTCGACTCGGCTGAGGTCATCATCAACTCCGACTCCGACACCTCGAGCATGATGCGGGACGGCCTCAACCCGACGGCCTCGGTGGTGTGCAGCAATGCCTCGACCGCCGACCGGCGACGCAGGTGTTCAGCGGAGATGTTGAGGCTCATGAACACCGGCGACTCGCCGCCGAGATCGTGAGGAAATCGCTCCTCGAGCATGCAGAGGTCCTCTGCGGCGCGGCGCATCGCCCATTGCTCGATCGGGATGATCGCTCCGGTGTCCTGGGCGTCCTGGAGGAATTCGCCCGGCAGCAGCAGGCCTTGCTGATCCGACCGCCACCGCAGCAGGCTCTCGAAGCCGACCGTCCGCCCGGTCTCCAGGTCGAGGATCGGCTGGTAATGGAGATCGAACGCATCGTTGTCGACACCGTCGCGAAGGGCTTGATCTAGAGTCGGCCGATGATCGATCGGAGACATCTCGTCGCTGAAGGTCTGCCACGTGTTCTTTCCCATCGCCTTGGCCGTGAACATCGCCATGTCCGCGTTTCGGAGGGTCTGCGAGGTTGACTCCGACGGTCTCCGCACGGCGAGACCAATGGATGCGCCTACCACCACCGACTGCTCGGTGCCGATGGTGATCGGGCTCGTGATCTGTTCCAGCAGGCGGGGCATGACCTTCGGCGGGTGTTCGGTCTCGCAGAAGACAATTGCGAACTCGTCGCCGCCGAGGCGGGCGACTACGTCGCCGTCTCGAACGACGGCTTGGATGCGCTCGCCGACGTTTGCCAGCACGACGTCGCCCGCCTCGTGGCCGTGTCGATCGTTGACTTCCTTGAAGTCGTCGAGATCGATGTACGCAACAGCCAACCGGTCCTCGACGTGTTCGTCCACGAACTCTTCGAAGCCGCTGCGGTTCAGAAGTCCGGTCAGGGCGTCGGAACGGGCTGCCAAGCTCAGGCTCTGTTCCAGCCGCCGCAGTTCGGCGACCCGTTCGCTGAGGCGTTCCCGTTCGATGGCGATGGCGAGGTTGTTGACGATCGTGCCCATCATCCGCAGATCCTCCGAACCGAATGATGCGACGTCGCCGCGTCGGTCGCCGATCACGAGCACCCCGGAGTCGTTCGCTTCGTCGCCGACCCGGCTGACCATCGCGGCCGTCATGCTTCGCTCGGTGAGGTAGGAGCCCCAGGCGGAATCATCGTCGCGATGGAACAGCGTGGGATCGACCGGCCGCTGGTCCATCACCGGGGCGAGGGACGCGGCGTCGATCGGGTGCAGAACCTCGTGCACTTCGTCGTCGGTGAGTGAGCTCCGGCGGGGACGCCCCTGACCGTCGGCCAGGAGGATGAAGTCGACCGAGCGAGCCCGGAACATCTCGCTCGCCTCGCGCAGGAGTCGTTCGATGCCATCGCGGCGCTCGCCGAGTTCGGTGACCGACCGGGTGGAGCGATACAACAGCTCGAGTCGCGCTCGCTGATCGCGTTCGGCTCCGTAGGCGCGATAGGCCAGGAACAGCGCGGTCACGGGTATGACGAGAGGCAGCACCAGCGCCACCTCGACCGAAATCAGCACGGCGGCGATCAGGCCCAAGCCGGTATTGGTGAGCGTGACGACGCCTCCGTAGGTGAAGACGTGCAGCAGGCTGTCGTCGTCCAGTCGACCTTCGATGATCGACACGACTGCGACGATGAAGCCGATGTTTATCAGCGAGCCGAACATGATGGCGATGAATGTTGGGCCCCACACGGAGGGGTCCGATGGATCCGGCGTGGCCACCGCCAGCCTGAAAAGATGGGCCGTGATCACCGTCTGCATGCCCAACAGACCGAGGTTGAAGACCACCTTGACAGGCGGCTGGCGGCGGATCAGGGCAACCGCTACGAAGGTGCCGACCATTTGGGCCACCCAGAGATCGCGCGGGCTGAACATCATGAGCCCGATCACCACCGGGACATCGAAGAGATCGAAGCTCTCGCTCTCCTGTTTGAAATGCACGTGAATCACCGCCGACGTGGCAACGGCGAACACCACCGCCAGCACCGGCCAAGCAAACGGAGCCGGGCTGGGTGGAGGAGAAGCTGGAAGGGCGAATCCGAGGGCTAGCTGGACAGCCCAAAGACCGGCGGTGATAGCGAGCACGCTCAGCGGCGGGAGCGCGTATCGAGAAGCCGGTCGGTTCACCTAAGGATGGTCGGTAGATTTCGGTCCCGACCTAAATGCGCAAATGTGCCTCAGTCACGTCCGGCCGGACCTATGTGCGCGTCAACTTCAGACTGGGCTGAGCTGGGCGAACGAGTGTCGGCTCAGCTGTTGACCAGTTCTTCCAAAAGCGCCCGCGCAGCGGCGTCGGGCGGTGCGCCCAGTTTGGACCGGAACGAGCCGCTTCCAACCTGCCATGCGGCGAATGACTCGGCAAAGTCTCCGGCCCCGGTGGAGAAGTCGGTCGCACCGTTTCCCGGCCACCAGGGTTTGTCGCTGATACCTCGCTCCTGTTGCCATCGGCGACGGTCCTCGCCGGTGTTCTGAGAGACGTCGATGGCGTGCCCCATCTCGTGGGCGATCACGTGGGCCAGAAGTGGGTCCGACATGTCGGCTCGAACGTAGACCTCGATCCGCTTCTCCTGCACGAAGGTGTACCCCAGCACGCCGGTGCGTCCAGGGTGGAACGAAATCTCCCAGCCGGGGAGCCCGTTCTGCCAGTCGTACGCGAAGCTGTCGAGCGCCTGTTCGCCTCGTTCCCGCACGGTGGGAGGTGGCGGAGTAGTGGGAATTGCGATCGTGCTGGTGGTCGTTGTCTCGAGCGTCGTCGGGGCCGAAGAGACCACCGGGGGAGGGGTGGGCGCCCCGGTCGTGGTGGGTACTCGGGTGCTCGGCACCGCTGGTGTGGGGGAGGACAGCGATGCCGTTGCCGGGGTCGGCTCATCCAGTGGTACCTGGTATGCGGCGGTTCCGATCGCCAAATCGCTGGTGTCGGCCACGGCGTCTACAACCCGGGCCGGCCTGAACTCGACCGACTCGGCTCCCAACATGCCTCCGTAGCCGAGCAGGCCGATGATCGCGGCCATCACCACAGCTCGCATCGACCTCGCTCCACCCATCGGTACCGACGATAGGAGTGCTTCCCGTCACAAGGCGAGGGGCGATCTACCCCCTCGCTGTAGAAGAGACCTATACGACCCGGTCGCAGAGCAGCTCGTGGTAGTACTCGGAGGCGGCTTCAACCAGGGAGTCGAGCCCATCGGGGACGTCGAGGATCGCAGGATTGTTGACGGGCGGGGGTGCGAACGATGTCGACGCCTCCACCGCGGAGTACCAGTGGGCAGCCCATACACCGTCGGAGGGCCGGCTGCCGGCGGGCCAGCTGAGCATGGCGGGATCGAACCCGACCCCGGCCAGCCCACAGATGGTGCGCAACGCCCGCTCGGGACCGGTCAGTAGCGCGTCCGAGTCGATGACCGGCAGCGGACCAAACCTCCTCTGCAGGTCCACGAGCTGCGGAAACCCCAGGTCGCGCAGCGTCGGGCGAGGGAGGACCTTTGCATAGCTCACGATGACTCGACGGGGATCCCTGATGAGGAGGAGGTTGGTCGCCCCTTCGATCCACTGCCGGGGTGTGTTCTCCAGCAGGTGGTGGGCCATGTGTTTCTGATAGCTGATCGACTGACCAGACTCGAGACGAGGTTGTACACACAATCCGACCGCATCGTCGATGCCGGTGGGGCCCGCCCTGATCACGTCGTCCGAACCGGGATGCTCGGCGCCCGTTTCGAAGAGGTAATAGGCGTACAGCGGTTCGTCCATCACCGCAGTGTCGGAGCGGTTCTCCCACGCCCTCATCAGTGCGGTCGAGACGGTCCGTGGCCCCGACCACATCCGAATGATGGTGGCCATCATTCCAGGTAGCGGTCCTCGACCGGGGTGTCTTCGGTCGGCCGGCCATGGCTGTCGATCTCGTAGATCAGCGGCACACCCGTAGGAATATTGAGGTTGGGGATCTCGTTGTCGCTGATGCCAGACAGATGCTTGACCAGCGCCCTGAGGCTGTTGCCGTGCGCCGCGATCAGCACCGTGTCGTAGACCCGCAGGTCGGGGATGATGGCGTCGAACCAGTACGGGAGCATCCGATCGACCACGTCGCGGAGGCACTCGGTGGTGGGAAGCACATCGGGCGGAAGGTTGGCGTACCGCGGATCGGCATTGGGGTTGTCGGGGTGCTCAGCGGGCATTTCCGGTGGCGGTGTGTCGTAGCTACGGCGCCAGATGTGCACCTGCTCATCGCCGAACTTCTCGGCCGTCTCGGCCTTGTCCAGGCCGGTTAGGCCGCCGTAGTGGCGTTCGTTGAGCCGCCAGTGGCGGCGCACCGGGATCCAGAGGCGGTCCATCTCCCGCAGCGTGAGGTTGGCGGTCTTGATGGCTCTGGTCTGCAGGCTGGTGTGCACGATGTCGGGGAGCACCCCCGCGGTACGCATGGTGGCGCCTGCGGTGATCGCCTCGGTTGCCCCTTGGTCGGTGATGTCCACGTCGTACCAGCCGGTGAAGCGGTTCTCCAGGTTCCATTGGCTCTGACCATGACGCAGCAATACGAGAGTGGACATGGTGGCCACCCTAGCCGTCGTCGTCGCCGCGCTCCTGCCTCCGCATTCCGAGGTCACCGAGGCGAGGCCGCTTCGGTGCACTGAACTGGAGATTCGGAGGTGTGCCACAGCTCACACTCAGCAAAGTTGATAACAGCTCACTCAAGTTTATAGACTTGGAAATCGTACTTTGAGTAGCCCCTACACAGGAGTGTCCCCACGTCATGGCAAAAGCCGTAGGAATTGACCTCGGAACCACCAACTCGGTGGTTTCTGTTCTGGAAGCCGGTGAACCGGTTGTCATCCCCAACGCCGAAGGAGCCCGCACCACCCCGTCGGTGGTGGCGTTCAACAAGGACGGTGAAGTACTGGTCGGCGAAGTTGCCAAGCGCCAGGCAATCACCAACCCCGACCGCACCATCCGCTCGGTGAAGCGTCACATGGGGACCGGTTGGAAGATCGATATCGATGGCAAGGCTTACACCGCGCAAGAGATCAGCGCCCGCACGCTCATGAAACTCAAGCGCGATGCGGAGGCGTTTCTCGGCGACACCGTGACTCAGGCGGTCGTCACCGTTCCGGCGTACTTCGACGACGCCCAACGCACCGCCACCCAGGAGGCAGGCCAGATCGCCGGCCTCGAGGTCCTTCGCATCATCAATGAACCCACCGCTGCTGCCCTGGCCTACGGTCTCGACAGCGAGGCTGAGGACCAGACCATCTTGGTCTTCGACCTCGGCGGCGGAACCTTCGACGTGTCGGTTCTGGAGATTGGTGATGGCGTGTTCGAGGTCAAGAGCACCAGCGGCGACACCGAGCTCGGCGGCGACGACTGGGACCAGGCCGTCATCGACTGGATGGTGTCGGAGTTCAAGAACACCAACGGTGTCGACCTCAGCAACGACAAGATGGCTGCTCAGCGTCTGAAGGAAGCGGCCGAGAAGGCCAAGATCGAGTTGTCGCAGACCCAGAGCACCTCGATCAATCTCCCGTTCATCACCGCGACCGCTGAAGGCCCGCTCCACATGGAGGAGACGTTGTCCCGCTCCAAGTTCCAGGAGCTGACCTCCGATCTGCTCGACCGTGTGAGGAAGCCGTTCGAGGCGGCGATCAACGACGCCGGACTCAAGCAGGCCGACATCGATCACGTGGTCCTGGTCGGTGGCTCCACCCGGATGCCGGCCGTGGTCGAACTGGTCGAGTCGATGACCGGCAAGGAGGCCAACAAGACCGTCAACCCCGATGAGGTCGTGGCCGTCGGCGCCGCAGTGCAAGCCGGCGTTCTGAAGGGCGACGTCAAGGACGTCCTGCTGCTC
>JABDJU010000116.1 GCA_013003325.1 Acidimicrobiales bacterium | reverse complement strand
ACACAACGGTCGCCGCCCTGGTGATCTACGCCATCGTCGGCCCGTCCCGGTTCCTCCTTCTCGGGCCCGACTCGTCGCTTGCTCCGCTGATCGCGGCCACGGTCACCCTTGCGGTCGCCGGCGACAGTCCTGAACACGCGATCGCCGTCGGCAGCCTTCTGGCGTTGTCGACCGGCGCCATCTGTATCGCCGCTGGCTTCGCCAACCTGGGTTCCATCGCCGAGCTGCTGTCGCGGCCGGTCCAGCTGGGCTATTTGAACGGCCTTGCCATCGTGATGGTGATCAGCCAGCTTTCGAAGCTGTTCGGGTTCTCGGTGTCGTCGTCCTCCCCACCGCGGCGACTACTGGAAACCCTCGAAGGGATCGCCGATGGACAAACCGACGCAGCAGCACTGACGATCGGTGGACTCGCCTTGGTCGGGATGGTTGCACTGGCCAGTCACCCTCGTATCCCCATGGTGTTCGTGGCCGTTGTCGCAGCCACTGTCGCCGTGTGGGCCTTCGACCTGACCGACTTGGACGTGATCGGCGAGGTGCCTCGGGGATTCCCGACACCGGCGGTGCCCGACCTCGACGCCGGCGACCTCACAACGATCTTCGCGGCCTCATTCGGCCTGGCTTGGGTCACACTGACCGACACCACCGCTCTCTCCCGCGGATTCGCCCGCAGGACCAGGGAAACGGTCGACCCGAACCGCGAGATCATCGCCCTCGGCGCTTCGAACATGGCTGCGGGCGCCTTCGCCGGGTTCCCGGTGAGCGCCAGCACCACGAGGACCAGCCTGGCCTACGCCAGCGGTGGTCGAAGCAAGGCGGTGGGACTGATAAGCGCCCTGCTCCTGGTGATCTTGCTGTTTGTCGGCTCCGATCTGATCGCCAAGCTCCCCGTCACTGCGCTAGCCGCCATCGTGATCGCTGCCGCGATCGCCCTCTTCGATCTTCACCAGCTCCGATGGCTTGCCTCGGTGAGGCGCAGTGAGTTCCAGCTCGCCGTTATCACCATGATCGCGGTGGTAACCGTCGGGGTCCTGAACGGTCTGCTCATCGCAGTCGGGCTCTCGATCGCCAACTTTGTTCGCCGGGTCTGGCGTCCCTATGACGCGGTATTGGGGCGGATCGATCAACGCCTCGGGTACCACGACGTGAGCCGAAACCCGGACGGCCGACAGGTACCCGGGCTCCTGGTCTTTCGCTTTGACGCTCCCCTGTTCTTCGCAAACTCCGACTACTTCCTGCGCCGGATCAACAACGTCTTGGCAGATAGCGAAGTTCAGCCCGTCAAGCGTTTGATCATCGCCGCCGAGCCGGTGAGCGACGTGGACACCAGCGGCGCCGAAGCTCTGTCAACGCTCCTCGACCGGTTGGAGCGACAACGCATCGAGTTCGGTTTCGCCGCGCTGCATGGTCCGGTGAAAGACGTGCTGTATGCCTACGGGCTTTACGACCGGATCGGGGCGGATCGGTTCTACGAGACCGTTGGAATGGCGACCCGTGCTTACATCGAGGATCACAACATCGACTGGACCGACTGGACCGAGCGGGATTAGCGACGGTCGCTGACATCGGCCGCGACAAACGGGCTCCTCGATCGTCCTGATCACATGCGCGACGCGAGACGAGGAAGTGGGCGACTCACCCTGGGAGACTGGATCCTGGGACGACCCCGCACCGCCGAACCAATCGAACCCCATGAACCGGAACCCAAGGTCTGGACGAATGCCGGCGAGTTTCTGGCCCAGGAGTTCAAGCCGCTGCCCCGCTGAGCAGGTTCGCACTAGCCTGAGCTGAGGCCGCAGGGGAGGTAGCGATGGCCGCACTCAGCTCAGCCGACCGCTCCCGGGTGCTCACCGCGATCGACGTTCACGCCGAAGGCGAGCCCGGCCGGGTGATCATCGACGGGATGCCCGACATTCCGGCGGGATCGATGCTGGAGAAGATGCGTTGGCTCGAGTCAAACGCTGACCACATTCGCCTTCAGATGCTCCGGGAACCCCGGGGCTATCCCGGGCTCTGCTGCAACGCCCTCATCCCCTCCGACAACCCAACGGCCGATGCCGGTTTCGTCGTGATGGAGCAGACCGAGTACCCGCCGATGTCGGGAAGCAACACGATCTGTGTGGTGACCGCACTGCTCGAGGCGGGCCTCTTGCCGATGAGGGAACCGACTACGGAATTGACCCTCGAGGCGCCGGCCGGTCTGATCAATGTGCGGGCAGAATGCGCCGACGGCAAGGTCAACTCGGTTGCGTTCCAGAATGTGCCGGCGTTCGTCTCGCACCTCGACGTTCCTATCGAGGTGCCCATTGTGGGCACGGTGTCGGTCGACATCGCCTGGGGCGGGATGTTCTACGCCATCGCCGATGCTGACGAACTGGACATCGAACTCAGCGCTGCGAACGGGGCCGAGATCGCCAGAGTCTGCGAATTGATCAGAGCGGCGACGATCGAGCAGAAACCGGTGGCCCACCCCCTGGATTCGAGCATCACTGGGCCGACGATCGCCCAGCTATCCGCCGCCCCGAAGATCCCGGGAGCGAGCTGGCGGACCGCCGTCACGGTCTCGACCGGCGAGCTGGAGTGGGATCGACCCGAGACCTGGACCGGAGCCCTCGATCGCTGCCCGTGCGGCACCGGAACGTCGGCCAAGATGGCCGTGCTCCACGCTAGGGGTCAGCTCGGTGTCGGCGAGGCGTTCATCCATGAGGGACCGCTCGGCACCACCTTCGAAGGCAGGATCGTCGAGGACACGACGATCGGTGGGATCACCGCGATCGTTCCAGAGATTCGAGGTCAGGGCTGGATCACCGGTATCGGCGAGTACATCGTGCACGAGACCGACCCGTTCCCATCCGGCTATACGATCGGCGACATCTGGCCGTAGGTTCTGGACATGGCCACCGTCCAGCTCACCGTGTCCGAGATCCACGATCTGGCAAGGAACTGTCTGAGCGCGAACGGCTGCGATGATTCCAACGCCGACGCCGCGGCCCGTACCATCTCGAGCGCCGAGCGCGACGGGGCTAGCTCACACGGGCTGTTCCGGCTGCCGGGGTACGTGGCCTCGTTGCGCAGCGGCAAGGTGAACGGAGCGGCCCAGCCGACAGCACACCGCTTGAGCAGGGCCGCCATCCGGCTCGACGGTGATCGAGGTTTCGCGCCCCTCGCCATCGAGTACGGGATACCGCTGCTCGCAGCGGCGGCGTCCGAGATGGGTGTGGGGGTGTTGCTGATCCGAAACAGCTTCCACTTCGCCGCGCTGTGGCCCGAGGTCGAGGCGCTCGCCGCACGCAACTTGGTCGGCCTGGCCTGCACGGCGCACACCCCGATGATGGCGCCCTACGGAGCCAAACGGGCCTTCTTCAGCACCAATCCGATCGCCTTCGCCTACCCGAGGCCCGGCACCGACCCCTACGTCTTCGACATGGCCACTGCGGCCAAGGCTCGCGGCGACGTGCGGGTGGCGGCCCGGGACGGCAAACCCGTACCGCTCGGGGTCGGCATCGATGCGGCCGGCAACCCGACCACCGATGCTCAGGCGATTGTGGACGGCGGCTTTCTACTTCCATTCGGCGGCTACAAAGGCTCGGCGATCGCCACGATGATCGAACTTCTCGCCGCCGGCGTAGTGGGCGATTTCTTCAGCTACGAGGCGGCCGACGCCGACAACGGCGACGGTGGACCGGCGATCGGAGGCGAGTTCATTCTCGCCATGTCGCCTGAGCTGCTGGCCGGTGCCGGATGGGCCGACCACAGCAACACCTTCCTGCACGAACTCGAGTCGATGGAGGGTGTACGGCTCGCCGGTCAACGCCGATTCGCCAACCGAACGTTGACCGGCCCCCGTGAGATCGACGCCGAGCTGGTCGACACGATCCGCGACCTGGCCAACCCGTAGCCGACGGCGACCGAGAGGTACGATCCCCTCCGATGGCGCAACTCCACTGGCATGCCGACAGCTCGGATCTCGGCGACCTTCACCTGCTCGATCGCGACCCGGCCGAGGACCAGATCGACCTCGTCGCCGTGCGCGGCTACCGGCTCCGGCGGGTGCGGGAACAGATGATGCGCTACGGCGTCGATGCCTGCCTGCTTTTTGATCCGGTCAACATCCGCTATGCCAGCGGCTCGCGAAACATGCAGGTCTTCACTGCCCGCAACCCGGCCCGGTATCTCTTTGTCCCGCTGAACGGGCCTGTGATTCTGTTCGAGTT
>JABDJU010000111.1 GCA_013003325.1 Acidimicrobiales bacterium | reverse complement strand
GCTTACACCCCCCAGCGGCTGGCAGAGGTTGCCAAGATGGATGGCGCCATCATCCTCGATCCCGACGCCACCCGGATCGCCAGGGCCAACGTGCATCTTGTACCCAACCCCAATGTGCCCACCACTGAAACCGGCACCCGGCACCGCACCGCCGAGCGGGTTGCCCGATCCCTCAACGTTCCGGTGCTCGCCGTCTCACAGAGCCGCAAAGAGATCCAGGTCTACATCTCCGAAGATCGTCACTCGCTCGAACCGGTGAGTCGTCTGCTCGAACGTTCCAACCAAGCCATCCAAACCTTGGAGAGATATCGCAGTCGTCTCCACAGCGTGGCGGCCAACCTGTCGGCGCTAGAAGTCGAGAACCTGGTCACGCTCCGAGATGTGGTCGAGGTCTTGCAGCGCACCGAGATGGTGGCTCGCATCGCCAAGGAGATCGAACGCAACCTGATCGAACTCGGCTCCGACGGCCGTCTCGTTCGTCTCCAGCTCGAAGAACTCATGGGCGGGGTGATCGACGACCGGCGCCTCCTGATCCGTGACTACTTCACCGAAGACGCAGGGTTCCATATCGAACAAGCCATGGATGCTCTCGGTTCGCTCAGCGACGACGCCTTGTTCAACGAAGAGCTACTGGCCAAGACCCTGCATCTCTCGGCGTCGGTGACCGAACTCGATGGCGCCCTCGAATCGCGCGGCTATCGGCTTCTGTCGAAGGTGCCTCGGCTCACGCCCACCATGGTCGATGAGGTGGTCGACAAGTTCGAGAACCTCGACGCCATCCTCGGCGCCAGTGCGGCCGAACTCGAAGAGATCGACGGGATCGACCCCTTTCGGGCCCGCAGCGTGAAGGAAAGCCTCACCCAGCTCGTCGAAACCTCGATTCTCGACCGTCTCCAGCGCGGCTAGTTCTCGCCTGCAGGGTGCCCGTGAGCGCGGCGGCTTCCTACCTGGCCCGTAGCTCCAGCTGTTGGCGGTTGCGGATGTGGTAGCGACGGTCGCGTTGTTCGATCCACCCGAGCCGCACGAAGCTGGCGATCGCCTTGTTCACGCGCTCCCGGCTGGCGCCGACCATGCCGGCCAGTTCTTCCTGGGTGACAGGCAGGGCGAAGTCGTCATCGCCACCTGCGATCTCGAGCAGCCGCTTCGCCGTTCGTCCGGTGACGTCGAGGAACACCGAGTCGGCCAGCACACCGTCCATGGCCCGCAGCCTGCCGGCCAGCAATGCGACGACACGCCACAGATGCTCAGGCTGGTCTTGGTACAGGGTGCGCAGCGGGCCGTAGGGGATAACCAGCACCTCCGACGGTTCGAGGGCCCTGCCATCGGTGGATCGATTCCGCTGGTCGAACAGCGGCATTTCGCCGAACAGGTCGCCCCTTTCCATCAGCGCAACCACGCTCTCCCGTCCGTCGATGGATCGATTGACCATCGCCACCCGCCCGGACGTCGTGACGAACAGCTCGGCCGGTTCGTCATCTTCCTTGAACAGCACGTCGCCCCGCTTGAGCTTTCGCAGTTCGGATTGGGCGGCGATCACCGCCAGGGTTTCCTCGTCGAGGCCAGAGAACAGTTCGACGTCGGCCAGCAGCGCGGGGTCAATCACTCCAACACCGTACATCGGAGTAGTGCAAGATGTCACAGTTGCGATAATGCGTGAAACCAGACCGCAAAGACCACCCGCCAACGGCCAGTAGCCTGAGCCCTGTGAGGGTTGTGGGGATCGTGGTTGCCGGAGGAGTCGGGTCGCGGGCGGGGGGTTCCCGACCCAAGCAGCTCGAGCTCGTCGGTGGACGGCGCCTGCTCGACTGGTCCGTCGCCGCCATCGCCGCAGCCTCAGAGACCGTGGTCGTGGTCGCCCATCCCGACCTGCTCGAAGAGCACCGAACCGACGTTGCCGACATCGTGGTGGCAGGGGGTGCTACCAGGGCCGACTCGGTGCGGGCCGGGCTGGCCGCCGCCGCTCGCCTTGACCCGACCCACGTGCTCATTCACGATGCGGCTCGCCCGGTCGTGTCGGCCGAAGTTGTGGGGCGGGTCATCGAGGCCCTGGCCGACGGAGAACGGGCTGTCGTGCCGGCGGTGCCGGTGACCGACACCTTGCGACGGGTCGACGGTGGTGCGGCAGACCGAGGCCAGTTCGTCGCAGTTCAAACCCCACAGGGCTTCGCGTTCGAAACGATCTCCGCAGCCCATGCGGCAGGCGAGGATGCCACCGACGACGCCTCACTCGTCGATGCGCTCGGGGTACGAGTAGCCCATGTCCATGGCGATCCCCAAAACATCAAGGTCACAGTTGCCGCAGACCTCGCTCTGGCCGAGATACTGCTGGGGTGAGTTCTCCGGCGTTCAGAATCGGCAACGGGTTCGATGTCCACCGCTGGAGCGACGACCCCGAACGAGAGTTGGTACTGGGCGGTGTTCGGTTCCCTGAGGCCCGGGCATTGGCCGGGCACAGCGATGCCGACGCCATCGCCCACGCAGTGATCGACGCGATGCTCGGCGCGGTGGGTCACGGCGACATCGGCTCGCTCTTCCCCGACACCGACCCGGCGCTGGCGGGCGCCGACAGCATCGTATTGCTCCGCACCGCCGCCGCTCAGCTAGCAAACCTCGGCTGGAGCCTGGTCAACGCCGACTGCACGGTGGTGCTCGACACCCCGAAGATCGCTCCCTACCGGGCAACGATGGAAGAGAACCTGACGGCAGCCGCCGGCGGTCCGGTCACGGTGAAGGGCAAGCGCACCGAAGGTGTCGGCTCCCTGACCGAAGGCGTGCAGTGTCATGCGTCGGCACTGATGGTGATGTCGTGAACAAGCGACGTGAACAAGGCGGCCGAGGTGGGCGAAGCCAACGGGGCAACCAGAAACCGTCCGTAGGACCGCGCCAGCGCAAAGGTGGCGGCCCCGGCAATCACTCGCCCCCCGGTGGTCGCCGCGGCCGGCCTAAGGCCGGCGCCGAACCGCAACCCCGTCAACGTCGGCAGGCCTCGTCCCGTGGTTTGGGTGGCGACCAGGTCGAAGGTCGCCAGGCGGTCAGGGAGCTGCTGCTCGCCCGACGCCGTCCGGTGAAGGAGATCCTGATGGTCGACGGGCTCGACGACGCCCCGATCCTGGCCGACATCCGGGAGCTGGCCTCCGACATGAAGGTTCCGCTCAAGACCGTCACCAGAAAACGGTTCGAGGCCGACGCCCTCACCATGAGCCATCAAGGGGTGCTGGCCAAAGCGAAGCCGCTGGAGGAAAAGACGCTCGACGGTCTTCTCGATGTGCCCACACCGTTCCTGCTGGTCCTCGACGGGCTCACCGATCCGCAGAACCTGGGGGCGATCATCCGCACCGCCGAATGCGCGGGAGTCACCGGAATCGTGTTGCCAAGACATCGGGCGGTGCACGTCACCGCCACCGTCGCCAAGACCGCGGCCGGGGCGGTCGAGCATGTGCCGATGGCCCTTGTCGGCGGTGTGCCCACTGCGATCACGAATCTGATCGATGCTGGCGTGCTGACCGTCGGTCTCGATGCGGACGGCGACACCCCGCTGTTCGATCTCGATCTCACCGGTGGTCGCCCGGTGGCGCTGGTGTTGGGGGCCGAGGGAGCGGGTCTGTCCCGCCTGGTCCGTCAACGGGTCGACGTGTTGGCTCGGCTACCGCTGATGGGCGAACTGAACAGCCTCAATGTGGCGATGGCCAGCGCGGCTGCCTGTTTCGAAGTGGTCCGCCAGCGAACCCGGTCAACCGAGCCCGGCTAGTCGCCGCCGGTGAACTGGCCGATGGCCCAGATCACCGCCACCACGATCCCGACGAAGATCGCCAGCTTCACGATGGTGAACACGAACCCGATGATCCACTTGGCGATGAAGAAGAGAACGATCGCGCCTAACACCCCGCCGACCACGCGCACCATCAGGTCAGACGAACCTGACGAGTCGAGGTCGCCTTTGCCGGCCGGGCTGATAGCCATTACTTCAGCCTAGTGTGGTCAGCCCGAGACTACGGGTCGATGAGGCCGTCGAGCCCGACGAACACGATGATGTTCGCCCCGGCGACATCGGCCTCGTCCCGAATGTTCAGCTCGTCCGGGAAGGGTTCGACGACCGACTCGTCGAGCCCGAAGGCTTCGGCGACCGCCACCGCGTCGGCCTCGTAATCGGGGGCGTACTGTATGGCGGTGTCTTGGTCGACTTGGGCGTTGCCGGCTTCGAGCATCGTGTAGCCAGCTTGCTCGGCGATCGCCGACGAACGGCCGGCGATGCCGGGCTTGCCTTCGGTGGCGTTCATCACGACCACCGTCACCTCGGCGGCAGGTCGGGCCGTCGACGGCGGGGTAGTGGTTGTGGTTGTGGTGGTTTCGGTCGTGCTGCTGGTATCGCCGGAGCCGTCATCGCCGGAGCCGTCGTTGCCGGAGCCGTCGTCGCCGGAGCCATCGTCGCCAGAGCCGTCGTCGTCCGAAACCAGAGCCGAACCGTCATCGCCAGCGGTGGCGTCGACCGAATCGTTGCTGTACCCGAGCCACATCAGAACCGCGCCCACGGCTACCGCAGCCAGGATCACGGCGATACCACGGGCAGCGTTTGTCCCCACTGACTGTGTAAATCCGCCTCCAGCGTCGTGCGCTCCGGTGTTCATATGCGACGAGCTTAGCTTCGATATGGTGCCCAATCGCTCACAACCCACCGCAAGCAATTTCGCCTGGGCGTCCGAGCCCGAACCGATAGGCTCAGGAACCTGCCCGAATAGCTCAGTTGGCCAGAGCAACGCTCTTGTAAAGCGTAGGTCGTGGGTTCGAATCCCACTTCGGGCTCGCCTCCATGGTCGGGCCGCTTCGGACCGAACCGGCCGAGGCTAGCCTTCCCCGAGTGAAATCTTTGGTGGCTACCGACCCGTGGAAGATCGTTCAGAACGGGTTCGATCCCGTCAACCATCGGATCTACGAGAGCCTCTTCTCCCTGGGCAACGGCCACTTCGGCGGTCGTGGCAACCACGAGGAGGCCTACAGCGGCGACACGCTGCAAGGCAACTACCTGGCCGGCATCTACTATCCCGATCCCACCCGGGTCGGGTGGTGGAAGAACGGCTACCCCGACTACTTCGCCAAAGTTCTGAACGCAGCCGACTGGAAACGGCTCACCCTCAAGATCAACGGCGAAGAACTCGACCTCGCCGCCGCCGAGGTGTTGGCCTACCGACGCGAGCTTCACATGGGTCAGGGCACGCTCCAGCGCACGTTCCGGGTGCGGCTGAGCAGCGGCGCGGTCGTGTCGGGCGAGGTTCTCCGATTCATCAGCTTGGCCAACAACGCCATCGGCGCCCTGCGATATCGGTTCACCGTCGACGCTGACGCCAGCCTCGATATCACCTCGCTGGTGGAGGGTGATGTGGTCAACGAGGACTCCAACCACGACTTCGGCTTCTGGGATCCGGTGGAGGAAATCGCCATCGGTACCCGCACGATCGTGGTGTCGAGAACAAAGAAGACCGAGTTTGTCTGCGCCGTCGGATCCGAGCTGCAGGTATCTGTCGATGGGGCAACGCCGGACCACGACCCGGTGCCCTTCACCCACGAATTGACGGCGGGCGCGGCCCTCGCTCTGACCGTCGACGCCGGCCAGACCGTCGAGCTGGTGAAGATCGGGGCCCAGGCAACATCGCGGGTGACTCCCAGCGAACATGTGCTCAGCGAATGCCAGATCGCCCTCGACGCCGCCATGGGCGACGGGTTCGACGCCCTTCTCGCCGCCCACATCGACCGATGGGATCGTAAGTGGGCCACCAGCGATGTGGAGATCGATGGCGACAATGCGGTTCAGCAGGGCATCCGGTTCAACATCTTCGGACTGAATTCCACCTTCACCGGCGACGACCCCGACCTGAACATCGGCCCGAAAGGGTTCACCGGTGAAAAGTATGGCGGGGTGACCTACTGGGACACCGAAGCGTTCTGCCTGCCCTTCTACCTGGCAACCGCCGATCCCGAGGTCGGTCTCAATCTCGTTCGCTACCGGCACCGCCAGCTCGACAAAGCGATCGAGAACGCCGAGAAGCTCGGCTTTGGCGATGGAGCCGCCCTGTACCCGATGGTCACGATCAACGGCGAGGAGTGCCACAACGAGTGGGAGATCACCTTCGAGGAGATTCACCGCAACGGGGCGATTGCCTTCGCCGTTCACGACTACATCCGTCACACCGGAGACGCGGCCTACCTGCTCCGTGGTGGCCTCGAGGTGCTGATCGCCATCTCCCGCTTCTGGTCGCAGCGAGTCTCCTGGTCCGAACAGCGGTCGGCGTTCGTGATGCTCGGCGTCACCGGACCAAACGAATACGAGAACAACGTCGACAACAACTGGTACACGTCCCTCATGGCTCAGTGGACCCTGCGCCGCACGTTGCGTTCCATCGAGCAGGCCACCGAACTCGATGCTGATGCGACCGAAGCGCTGTTGTCGTCGGTCGGCTATGACCCCGAGACCGAACCGGACCGGTGGCGGCAGATCATCGACCGGATCTTCCTGCCCGAAGATCCCGACCGGGGCATCATGCTCCAGCAGAGCAATTACCTCGACAAAGAGATGCTCACCGTCGTCGATCTCACACCCGAGGACCGCCCGCTCAACCAGAACTGGTCGTGGGATCGGATCTTACGGTCACCGTTCATCAAGCAGGCCGACGTGCTTCAGGGGATGTGGGTGTTTCCCGAGGGGTTCGACCTCGACACATTGCGTCGCAATTTCGATTTCTACGAGCCGCGCACCGTGCACGAATCATCGCTGTCGCCATCGATTCACGCTGTGCTGGCGGTCCGTCTCGGTCGCCTTGCCAAGGCTCACGAAATGCTCCTTCGCACCGCCCGCCTCGACCTGGACGATTACAACAACGACACCGAAGATGGCTGCCACACCACCTCGATGGCGGGAACCTGGCTCGCCGTCGTGCAGGGCTTCGGCGGACTCCAAGTGAGCGAAGAAGGGCTCGCCCTCAATCCTCAGCTGCCCGAGGGATGGACCCGGCTGAGCTTCCAGGTGCTCTTTCGGGGGTCGCGACTTCGGGTCACGGCGACCAGCTCGGCGGTGGAAATCGCCAACGAGGGAGCCATCGACGCCGAACTCACCGTCGCTGGAGGGTCGCTTTCGATTCGGGCCGGTGAGGCCACCACGATTCCCCGCTGAGACGGATCAGGCGTTGGCTTCGGCCAACCGGTCGGCCTTGCGCTTCTTGGCGATCCGGGCCCGTTCGATCGGGTCGAGTTCGGCCTTGCGTAACCGAATACTCTGCGGCGTGACCTCGACCGCCTCATCGTCGGCGATGAACTCGAGAGCCTGCTCGAGCGACAGCACGGTGGGCGGCGTCAGCTTGACGGTCTGATCGGCCGCCGCAGCCCGATGGTTGGTGAGCTGTTTCTCACGGCAGACGTTGACGTCCATGTCGTCGCCCCGGCTGTTCTCGCCGACGATCATGCCTGTGTAGGTGGGCTGGGTCGGTGCCACGAGCATTTTGGCTCGCTCCTGCAACTGAATCAGGGCGTAGGCGGTGACCGGGCCTTTCCGGTCGGCCACCAAAGAGCCCGTGCGGCGAGTGCGCAGGTCACCAAACCAGGGTCTCATGCCCTCGAAGCTCTGGTTCAGTACGCCGGTTCCCCTGGTTTCGGTGAGGAATTCGGTCCGGAAGCCGATGAGACCTCGGGCCGGAACCAGGTAGTCGAGCCTGACCCAGCCCGTGCCATGGTTCACCATGTTCTCCATCGAACCCTTGCGGCTGGCCAGGAGCTGAGTGATCGCTCCGAGATGCTCTTCGGGCACGTCGATCACGACCCGCTCCACCGGTTCATGGAGCTCGCCATCGATGTCCTGGGTGACCACCTGAGGCTTGCCGACGGTCAGTTCGAACCCCTCCCGTCGCATTTGTTCCACGAGGATGGCCAGTTGGAGTTCACCGCGGGCCTGAACCTCCCAGGCATCGGGGCGATCGGTGGGGAGCACCCGCAGGCTCATGTTGCCCACGAGTTCGGAGTCGAGCCGGTTCTTCACCATCCGGGCGGTGAGCTTTTCGCCCTCTTTGCCGGCCAACGGTGAGGTGTTGATGCCGATCGTCATCGACAGGGCGGGCTCGTCGACTTTGATCACCGGCATGGGTCGCGGGTCGTCGATGTCGACCAACGTCTCCCCGATCAGGATGTCTTCGACGCCGGCGATGGCCACCAGGTCGCCGGGGCCGGCCGATTCGGCCGGCACCCGCTCGAGCGCTTCTGTGAGGTACATCTCGTTCAGCTTGACCCGCTGGACCGAACCGTCGACCCGGCTGAGCCCGACCGACTGGCCCCTCGTGAGGGTTCCGTTCATCACCCGGCACAGCGCCAGCCGACCTACATAGGGCGATGAGTCGAGGTTGGTGACCCAGGCCTGTAGGGGATGACCCTCCTCATAGGCGGGAGAGGGAAGATACGACACCAGCAGGTCGAGCAGCGGGGTCAGGTTCTCACCGGCGACACCCTCTTCCATCGACGCCCAACCGTCCTTGGCCGAGGCGTACACGATGGGGAAATCGATCTGGTCGTCGGTGGCGTCGATGTCGAGGAACAGCTCGTACACCTCATCGACTACCGCGGCGAGCCGAGCGTCGGGCCGGTCGACCTTGTTGATCACCAGGACGACGGGCAGCCGGCGGGCCAGTGCCTTTCGGAGCACGAAGCGGGTCTGGGGGAGAGGCCCTTCAGCGGCATCGACGAGTAGAACGACGCCATCGACCATGGTGAGCGCCCGCTCCACTTCGCCACCGAAATCGGCGTGGCCCGGAGTGTCGACGATGTTGAGCGTGACGGCGCCGTACTTGACCGATGTGTTCTTGGCCAGGATCGTGATGCCCTTCTCGCGTTCCAGGTCGCCGGAGTCCATCACCCGCTCGGCCACATCTTCATTGGCTCGGAACGAACCGGTCTGGCGGAGCATGGCGTCGACCAGCGTCGTCTTGCCGTGGTCCACGTGGGCGACGATCGCCAGATTGCGAAGGTCGGTTCGCTGAGTCACCGCCGGAGGTTACAGGGCTTTATAGGCAGAAATACTCGTATATGGCTCAAGTCACTGACCCCTACCTGCCGATGGGACGTCTAGAAGCAGCTAGATGCCTCTGGTACTAGCTCGTTGAATAAGGAAGCACGAAATGACACCGATGACCCCCTTTGTTGAGAGTCCAACAGGTCGGCTGACAGAGCTTGTGTATTTGCTTTCCGACCGTCCATTACCCCTGGTCCACGAGGCTGTACTCCAGGCCCAGGCCGAGATTGAGGCCAGCGAGGAGATTGTGCAGAACGATCCCTGGCTGGGCGTCGCCACCGCTCTTCAGCGGCTGTCGACGATGAGCGACGAGCCCGAAGCTCAGTGTCGCCCCCGTCGTCGGGCTCGCCGAATGCGGCGTAACCGCGACGTGGTCTTGGTCTGAACCACCAGCCTTTCTGATCACCTCCATTCGACCGCGGCGTAGGGGGTCTAGTGCCGCGGTCGTGGGTGGTGTGACGGCTTCAATTCGGCCGGTTCGTTGGGCCGATAGGACCAAGCGGCTCGGCCGATAGGACCAAACGCACAGTCGATAGGACCAAACCGCTCATCAGGGCGGGCTGGAGACCGAACGTAGTTGGGTCAAGGCGTCCTCCAGCCCAGAAACCTTGACCATTCCTGGCGGGAACCAGGGAGCACACGGCCGGCGCGAGAGCGCCGGCCGTCCCAACTTTACAGCGCCTCGATTCGCCACCTGCTGCCGTTGTTTTTGGCACTCTCGACGTTAGAGTGCCAACTCAGCAAAACCGTCCCCTGGCAGGAAAAGGAATCCCCCATGGCGAAAATGATGACCTACGACGACGAGGCTCGTCGCAAGCTCGAATCCGGCATGAACCAGCTGGCCGATGCGGTGCGGGTCACCCTCGGTCCCAAAGGTCGCAATGTCGTGCTCGACAAGAAGTTCGGCGCACCGACCATCACCAACGACGGTGTGTCGATCGCTAAGGAGATCGACCTCGAAGATCCCTACGAGCGCATCGGCGCCGAGCTGGTCAAAGAGGTCGCCAAGAAGACCGACGACGTCGCCGGCGATGGCACCACCACCGCGACGGTGCTGGCGTGGGCGATGGTGAAGGAGGGCCTCCGCAATGTGGCTGCGGGAGCCAACCCGATGAGCATCAAGCTGGGCATCGAAACCGCGATCGATGCCGTAGTCGACGCCATTCAAGACCTCTCGATCGAGATCGATGACAAGAGTCAGATCGCTCAGGTGGCGGGCATCTCCGCCAACGATGAGCTGATCGGTAAGACCATCGCCGAGGCCATCGACAAGGTGGGCAAAGACGGCGTGGTCACCGTCGAAGAGTCGAACACCTTCGGCATGGATCTCGAGTTCACCGAGGGCATGCGGTTCGACAAGGGCTACATCAGCCCCTACTTCGTCAGCGACCAGGACCGCATGGAATCCGTGCTCGAAGACCCCTACGTCCTGATGGTGGGCGGCAAGGTGTCCAACATCCGCGACCTCGTGCCGATTCTCGAAAAGGTCATGCAGACCGGCAAGCCGCTGTTGATCATGGCCGAAGACGTCGAGGGTGAAGCGCTCGCAACTCTGGTGGTCAACAAGATCCGCGGCACGTTCTCGGGCGTATGTGCCGTGAAGGCGCCGGGCTTTGGTGATCGCCGCAAGGCGATGATGCAGGACGTCGCCGTCCTTACCGGTGGCCAGGTGATCAGCGAAGAGGTCGGCCTCAAGCTCGAGGCCGCCACCCTCGACCTGCTCGGCAGTGCTCGAAAGGTGGTCGTATCCAAAGGCGAGACCACGATCATCGAAGGTGGAGGCGAACACTCCGACGTGACCGGGCGGATCAACCAAATCCGAGCCGAGATCGAGAACACCGACAGCGACTACGACCGCGAGAAGCTCCAGGAGCGCCTGGCCAAGCTGAGCGGCGGGGTGGCGGTGCTCAAGGTCGGCGCCGCCACCGAGGTGGAGCTGAAGGAGAAGAAGCATCGCATCGAAGACGCCGTGCAGACAACAAAGGCCGCCATCGAAGAAGGAATCGTGTGTGGCGGCGGTGTCACCCTCGTGCGGGCCCGTGACGCGGCTGCTAGAGACAAGGCCGTCAAGAAGCTCAAGGGCGATGAGGCCACCGGTGCTCGCATCGTGTTGAAAGCGCTCAGCCGTCCGTTGCAGCAGATCGCCGAGAACGCAGGCGAAGAGGGCGGTGTCGTCGTCAACAAGGTGAGCGAGCTCGAAGGCTGGAACGGCTTCAACGCCGCCACCGGCGAGTACGGCGACCTTCAGAAGGCCGGTGTCGTCGACGCCGCCAAGGTCACCCGCTCCGGCGTCCAGAACGCCGGCTCGATCGCTGCCCTGTTCCTCACCACCGAGGCCGTGATCACCGACTTCGTCGGCGACGACGACGACTGACATCGACGCCTCCTCGGCGGACGGAATTTGAGCCTGAGGTAACGTGAACGCGATGGCCTTGCGCTCAACGTCCCTCGAGCTGTTCAGCCGGAAGCTGCGCGCCGACGGGTCCTCGACCAAGACCCCCGACAAACTTCTCGTCGAGGAGCCGCTCACGATCCAACTCGACGGCACCACCGTGTCGTCCACGATGCGAACCCCCGGCCACGACTTCGAACTCGCGGTCGGATTCTGTCACACCGAGGGCCTGCTCCACGGCGCCCCGGTCACCGGCATTCGCTATTGCAGCACGGGGTCGGCGCTCGAAACCGACTTCAATGTGGTGACCGTCGAGACCGGCGGCAAGGCGCCCGAGCCCACCCCTCGGCTGGGTAGCACCACGTCGTCGTGTGGAATCTGTGGCTCGGACGCGATCGAAGAACTCACCGAGACGCTGCGCGTCCTCCCGCCCCACGACGCCTGGGACACCGATCTGCTCCTGAACCTCCCCGAGCTGATACGTGGTGCGCAGGGTCTGTTTGATGTGACTGGATCGTCCCATGCGGCCGGTGCAGTAGATCGCAATGGCGAGGTGATCGTCGTCCGGGAAGACATCGGGCGACACAACGCGGTCGACAAGGTGATCGGCCGGATGTTGCTCGACGATGAACTCCCGGCGCCTGATCACGCCATCTTCGTGAGCGGACGGGCGAGCTTCGAGATGATCCAGAAAGCGTGGGCGGCCGGTTTCACCGCGCTGGTCTCGGTCAGCGGTCCGTCGGCTCTGGCAGTGCAGACCGCCCGGCGGGCTGGGCTGACCCTGCTCTGTTTTGTGCGGAACGGCGCGGGCACGCTGTACAACCCGGGCTAGCTCCGAACCCCCCTGTCCGGATGCTCGGTCATGCAGCCCGAGACCTAGGCTGAAGTCATGGCTTCTACCGAAACCGCAGCCGCCGTCGAGGGCACCGGGGCACAGCCGAGCGAGGGCCTTGGGGTCATTCACCTTTTCTACAAGTCCACCGTTTTGGCCGACCGTTCGTCGGCCACGGCTGCGTTTGCGGTCGCAGCGACCGGCGGAGTGCAGGTGGTCACCGTTGCGATGCTCGGCCACAAGGCCGATCTTGCCGTGATGGCGCTGAGCGACGACCTGTGGCGTCTCCGTCAGCTGCAGACCGACATCACCAAGGCCGGGTTCGAACTGGTCGACAGCTACGTGAGCATCACCGAGGTCAGCGAATACGCCGCCGGTGTGCCCGACGAGATGAAGCAGGCCCGCCTCTACCCGGTGCTGCCGCCCGAGGGCAAGAACGCGTGGTGTTTCTATCCCATGAGCAAACGCCGGGGCGAGGAGCACAACTGGTTCGCCCTCGACTTCGACGACCGCCGCGAGCTCATGATGGATCACGGCAAGAGCGGCCGGAAGTTCGCCGGCCGGCTGGTGCAGTTGATCACCGCCTCAACCGGCTTGGATGATCATGAGTGGGGCGTCACCCTGTTCGCCAACCGCCCCGACGATCTCAAAGACGTCGTCTACACGATGCGGTTCGACGAGGCCTCGGCGATCTACGCCGACTTCGGGGCGTTCTACACCGGCATCATCGCCAGCCCCGATGAGGTACTCGCCTCACTCGGCGTCGACTGAGGTTCGACTCACCCGAACGCCAAGGGAGCGGTACCGTGGAGACATGTCGGATTCCGTGGTCGACAGCGAGCCAGCGCCCGAAGCAGATGGTGATCAGGCTGACGTTTCCCAGAATGACACCGCCGGAGATCCGATCGCTTCAGAGGTCGTTGAGCAGGCCGAGCCGAGCGTAGAGACGGCTATGCCCGAACCGGCGTCGCCACCGGCTGCCGATCAGCCTGCCCCGAGTGCGAAAGAGGTGCCCGACCCGCTCACGCCGGTCGAAGGGCTCCCCCCGATCGTGCCCCACGAACCGATGATGATGCAGATCCTGGGAGGCATCGTCACCGCAGTCTCGAACAAGGAAGTTGAGCTCACTCTCGACGACGGTCGACCAGCGGTCATCCATCGCGAGAACTTCGACCTGGCCGGCACCGACCCCACCACCGTTCTCCAGGTAGGCGATGGCGCCGAAGGGGCGGTGCTGTCCCGCGAAGACCCGCGCGACCGCGTGGTGCTGTCCCGCAAGTGGGTGCAGCGCGACCGAGCGTGGAAGAAGGCGGCCGAGTGCGTCGACGACCACAGCACCATGCACGTGAAGATCATCAGCGTCTCGAAGAAGGGTGTGGTGGTCGACGTGATGGGCCTGCGAGGTTTCGTGCCCCTCAACCACTTCCAGCTCGGCGCCAAAGAACCGTCGGCCGACCTTGTCGGGCAGATGGTCGAGCTTCGGGTGATCGCCGCCGACCGTCAGAAGGACAAGCTGCTGTTGTCCCGTCGTTCCCACCTGCTCAAGGAGCAGCGCAAAGCCGAGACCGAGGCCCTCCAGAAGCTCAAGGTCGGTTCGGTCATGAAGGGCACCGTGGTCGATCTCACCCAGTTCGGCGCCTTCGTGGAAGTGGGCGAGGAAGGTTCAGAAGTGCGCGGGCTCCTCCATGTCAGCGAGATGAGCTGGGATCGGATCTCTTCGCCGAAGGGTCAGGTTGCCGTGGGCGATGAGATCGACGTCAAGGTGATCGACGTCAAAGTGAAGAAGCGCCGTGTGTCGCTGAGCCGCAAGGAGTTGATCGACGATCCGCTGGCCGCCATCGAGGTTGGCTCGATTCATACCGGAAAGGTGAAGAAGCTCGTCGACTACGGCGTGTTCGTCGACATCGGCCCGGCCGAGGGCATGGTGCACGTGAGTGAGCTGGCCGAATACCGGCCCCACCATCCTTCAGAGATCGTGCTCAGAGGCGACGAAGTGCAGGTGAAGGTGCTGAAAGTCAACCGAGCCAAACGCCGGATCGAGCTGTCCATGCGCCAAGCTCTCTACCCTTCCTGAGGTGGCCGAGACCGAACAGGAAGCGGCGTTGCTGGCCCAGCACACCGACGCCCTACGTGACGCGCTGGCCCGACGGGTCCCTCAGTGGGCAGCCGCTGTGGTCGAGTCCCTTTCGCCCGAACCCGGCTCTACCGCATCCGACGATGCCGCCGCCGGGATACGCACCATGGCCGAGGCCGAAACGGTGCCCGAACTGGAACGGCTGCTCGGCTCTGACATCGACGCCCAATGGTGTAGCCCGCTCGATATCGTTCGCAAGCTCGTGCCGGCCATCACGGACGCCCTCGATCGGCTCGGCGCA
>JABDJU010000094.1 GCA_013003325.1 Acidimicrobiales bacterium | reverse complement strand
ACACTGTCTCAACCGAATGGCCTGTGCCGCACGACAAGAGGATTGGTGTTCGCCGACTCGGGGAGCAACAACATCCGTTTGCTCACCGACGCGGGCCGGGTGCACTCGGTGACGCAGAACTCCCCGACCCGATCCGGCCTGGCCGATGGCCCAGCCCAAACCGCGCTACTGAATCGCCCCGTCGACATCGCCGGCAGCCCCGACGGCTCGTTGGTCGTCGTTGATCAGCTGAACAACCGTGTCCGGCGCCTCTGCGACGCAACCCTCACCACCTATGGGGCCGCCGGTCTGAACGGACCCGAGGCGGCGACGACATTGCCCGACAGCTCGATTCTGGTCGCCGATACGGCCAACCACAGGATCGTTCACATCGATCCGGCATCCCGATCGGCCAGAGCGCTCAGACTCGACGGAATGGCACGCACTCTCACGCTGGGGGCGGCCCCAACGGTCAAGGGAAATGCCGGCATGAGCCTGAAGCTGGGCTATCCGAGCCCGGGAACCGGGCCGTGGGAGATAGGGGTGACCACCGATCCTCCCCACCTCCTGGCCGGACCGCTTCGGGTCTCACGGACCGAGCCCAAGGGCGAGGTGGTGGTGAATCTCGGCTCGACCGGCAAAGGCGTGCTCACCGTCACCAGCGTGTCCGCCGGTGTGCAGAGATCGATTCGGCTTCCGCTCGAGGTGCGCTAGCTTCACCGCTGCCAGCGGTAGCGGCGCGGTCGGTAATTGCGCTGCACGCGATCGACCACCCGGCGGCTAATCGATGGGATCGGCCTTCCGGTCGGAACCGACCCCGGGACCTGCGGCAACGGGTCACCTTCCCATGAGCTCTTGCCTCCCAGCAAGACGTCATCGGCCGCGGTTCGACCACGGGTCTGGGCGATGAGTCGAGCTCTCAGGGTTCGATCGTCCTGAGCCACCTGGGAGGCCCATTCGTCGCCCATCTCCCCCAGTCGTCGCCGGGCCCGCTGAGGGGTGACAGCAACATCGCGCGAGAGTTGAGCCACACTGCGAGACATCCGTGCCGATCGGCCCGCTGCCCGGCCAGCAACCTGAGCCGTTCCCGCCGCCCGCAGCAGGTCTCCCGGCAGCAGGTCGGCCAGAGCCACAGCACGATCGGGTAGACGTTCAGCCAGGTCGTCTCGTGCCTGATCGACATGGCGTTCGGACAGGCGTCGGGCCACTTCCTTGCCGGCGGCGCCGATAAGCATCCAGCGAAAACGACGGAAGAGGAAGCCGATCATGGTGCGAGCGTGTTACGCCGACGCGGCCGAGGCTCGCTCAAGTCGAGTTCGAGTTCGGGCAACGACTCGAGCGCCTTGGCTCGATTCTTCTTCCGGCGGCTCCACAGCCACGCCCGACCCATCTTCGACGAGCCAGATGCGATCGCCAGGGTGCGGATCACCGGATCCTGAACCGCCTCGTGGGTTCGCCTCGATGTCTCCGATATGGCCGATGTCGCCACGTCGGCCCGATCGAGCACGAGGTCGACCTTGTCGAGTTCGGCATCGGCGTCGGCGACCAGGGCTCTGAGTTCGGTGAAGGCGGAAATCCCCTCCGACCGCAGCTCGTTGGCGGTCTCGGAGAGCCGGGCCAACGTGTTGTTGAGGTTGTTGAGCGCCACTATGAGAAACGCGGCGGTAACGACAACGGCGATCGCCACGATGACTGCCGCAAACTCGCCGATGGTCACAGACGACACGATAGCGTCGTCACCGCAGAGGCCGCTTGGCGATCATCCCTGCCGATCCCGATGGACGTCGCGGGTTGTGGGTTCGTAGTAACGGCGCCCGGATACCTCGTCGGGCCGGTATTGCTGGTCGACCTGGGCATCGGGGTGATCGTGGGGATACAGATAGCCGTCGCCGTGCCCGAGCGACGCCGCCCCGCGGTAGGACCGGTCGCGCAAGTGCAGCGGCACCTCACCGGCCGGAAGATCGGCAACGTCGGTCATGGCCCGGTTGATGCCGACATAGGCTGCGTTGGACTTCGGCGCGGTCGAGAGGTGCAGCACCGCGTGAGCCAGGTTGATTCGGCCTTCGGGAAGTCCGACAAAATCGATCGCTCGGGCGGCAGCGTCGGCTACGAGCAGCGACGTCGGGTCGGCCATACCAACATCCTCGGAGGCGAAGATGACCAGACGTCGTGCGATGAATCGTGGGTCCTCTCCCGCCGACAGCATCCGGGCCAGCCAGTAGAGGGCGGCGTCGGGGTCTGAACCTCGCATGCTCTTGATGAATGCGCTCACGATGTCGTAGTGCTCGTCAGCGCCGTACCGGAGGGACTTCAAGTCGGTTGCGGCCTCAGCACGTTCGAGCGTGACCTGTCCGGGGGGATCGGCGGTGACGGCCAACGCGATCGCCACCTCGAGTGCGGTGAGCACCTGGCGGCCGTCGCCGGCTGCATGGTTGGCGAGATGGGCGATGGCTTCGTCGGTCGCTTCGGCACCTTCGACCTCCAGGCCACGGCGGCACAGTTCAGCCAGGTCATCGGATTGCAGTGGTTCGAGCCGAAAGAGGGTGCTGCGGCTCCGTAGCGGAGCATTGACCTCAAAGAACGGGTTCTCGGTCGTCGCTCCGATCAGCACGAGCAGGCCCGACTCAACCGCTGGGAGCAGCGCATCCTGTTGGGCTTTGTTGAATCGGTGCACCTCGTCGAGGAATAGGATCGTGCGCCGCTCCTCGGCGCCCAGACGCTCCTGGGCTCGGCTGATGACCTCCCGCACATCCTTCACGGTGGCCGACACCGCGCTCAACTTGATGAAGCTGGACGTTGTCTCGTTGGCGACCAATTCAGCGATCGTGGTTTTCCCGGTTCCAGGTGGACCCCACAACAGGATGCTGCTCAGGCGGTCAGACGTGATCAGCCGGCGAAGGGGACGGTCCGGTCCGAGAAGGTGGGTCTGGCCGATGACATCGTCGAGCCGGCGAGGCCGCAAGCGTGCCGCCAGCGGTGATCTGGCCTTCAGCCGATCTTCGGCTGCGGCGGTGAACAGGTCAGCCACGGCCCGAGTCGGTGAGCGTGAGCCGGGATGTGACTACCGAATCGGGACCGGCTGGCTCGACCTCGATCGAGATACAGGTCGAATCTCTCGTCGCTCGGGCCGTACGGGCTCCGGTCGGTGTGACCCGGTAGCCGAGCCGAACCAGCTCGTCGCTCAGGAGTGCGGCCACCTCGCCTTCGGAATGAACCATTGTGCTCAGCGTCAGCGGAGATCTGACCTCGGCGGGCGGGTCGGGCTGCCACCCGGTCGGGAAGTCGAATCCGGCGAGGGCATCGGCCAGGGAGCCCGCTGGCGCCCGAAGCGGATCAACCTGAGGGCTCGGATCCCGTTCGGCCCGGGCCGGTGGCCGGGGCGCCCGCTCACTCAGAGCGAGCTCTCGCTCGTCGGCTCGGCGCGAGTACACGATCCACGCCAGCAGCGCGACACCGAGCACGACCGTCAATCCGTACAAGCCGTACTGAATCAGCTCGCCCACGTCCACGGTGCAGAGCGTAGTGGCGTCGCCCCGCCCGGTCCGCCGTAAACGCTATTCGATCGGAGGAAGAACCTTCAGGCCGAGCTCTTGGAGGTGGGCCGATTCGACTTCGGTCGGTGAGCCGGTGAGCGGATCGAGTCCACTCTGGGGCTTCGGGAAGGCGATGACCTCCCGAATGTTCTCCTCGCCGGCGAGAATCGCCGCCAGTCGGTCGATGCCGTAGGCGAACCCACCGTGAGGTGGAGCACCGTAGGAGAACGGGTCGAGGAAGAATCCGAAGCGTTCGCTGGCCTCGGCTTGGCCGATGCCGAGCAGATCGAACACCTTGCCCTGAAGTTTCGGATCATGGATCCGGATGCTTCCCGAGCCCAGCTCCCAGCCGTTGAGCACCAGGTCGTAGGCCCAGGCCCGCACCGACATGGGATCTGAGTCCATCTTGTCAATGTCCTCGGGGTGGGGATGACAGAACGCATGGTGACCGGCTTTGGGGCGCCCGGTCGCTTTGTCGACGCCGACGAACAGCGGAAAGTCGACCACCCAGACGTAACGATAGGGCCCTTCCCATACGGGCGGACGAGCGAGCCGGTTTCGCAGTTCGCCGAGGACCTCACACGTGGTGAGCCACTCGTCGGCGATCATCAGGATGAGATCGCCGGGCGTGGCCGACATCGCGTCGCTGAGCGTCGACTTCTCCTCGTCGCTCATGAACTTCGCCACCGGTGACTCGAGTGTGCCGTCGTCGGCAACCTTGATCCACACCATGCCCTTGGCACCGTTGGATTTCGCGAAGTCGGTGAGGGCGTCGAGTTTGTTACGTCCGTACTCGGAGGCGCCCCCCGGGTAGTTGATGCCCTTGATGGACTCGGCTGTCGCGAACGCCTTGAACTCGGTCGAAGCGAATATCGGCGTCAGCTCCTGAAGTTCTACGCCGAAACGCAAGTCCGGCTTGTCGGATCCGTAGGTGTTGAGCGCATGGTGCCAGGTCATTCGTGGCACGACCGATGGGCGCTCCCCGGTGACCGCCTCGGCCGCATCGAGCACACCGACCTCAACAGCGGTGAGAACGTCATCGACCTCGACAAAGCTCATCTCCATGTCGAGCTGCATGAACTCGTACTGACGATCCGCTCGCAGATCCTCATCGCGCAGGCATCGAGCGATCTGGTAGTAGCGATCGAGGCCGCCGACCATCAGAAGCTGCTTGTAGAGCTGCGGCGATTGCGGCAGGGCATAAAACGTGCCCGGTCTCTGGCGGCTCGGCACCAGGAACTCACGCGCTCCCTCAGGAGTCGAGGGCATGAGCATCGGTGTCTCTACTTCGATGAAGTCCTGGGCCACCATCGCGTTGCGGATAGCCGTGTTCACCGTCGACCGGATCCGCAGGTTCCGCTGCATGCGGCTGCGTCGCAGATCGATGTACCGATGCTTGAGTCGGATCAGCTCATCGACCTCGTCGGCTCTGTCGTCCATCGGAAAGGGCGGCGGGGTGGCGGCGTTGAGCACCTCGACGGTGCAGTCCTGCAGCTCGATCTCGCCGGTCGCCAGGTCGCGGTTTTCACTGCCGGCGAGCCTCGCTTCCACCGTCCCGGTGATCTTCAGCACATACTCGCTGCGAACGTCGACGTCGTTGTCGACCACACACTGGGTGATACCGCTGAAGTCACGAAGGTCGACGAAGGCGAGGTGCTGACTGTGTTCCCGACGGGTGTTGACCCAGCCGGTGAGCGTGACCGTTTGGCCGATGTGCTCGGCCCGTAGCTCGCCGCATGTGTGGGTTCTGATCATGGCAGGTACTCCTGAACTGCTGTCTCTAGCTGGTCGATCGGCACGTGGTGCTGATCGCCCTGACTGCGCAAGGGCTTGATCGCAACCTCGCCGCGGCCGACCTCGTCCTCGCCCACGATCACCGCGACCTGGGCTCCGGACTTGTTGGCCCGTTTCATCTGAGCCTTCATGGATCTGCTCGACTCGGCCTTGTCGGTGCGAATCCCGGCCTCTCGCAGCCGATCCACGATCATCAACCCTTCGACGCCGGGTGTCGTTGCCACCACCCACACCTGCAGCGCTGTGTCGGGGCCGGCGAAGACGCCTTCGGCGTCGCAGGCCAAAAGGGTACGGTCGACGCCGAGGGCGAAGCCGATCCCCGGCTCATCAGGTCCGCCGAGATCGGCGACGAGTCCGTCGTACCGTCCGCCGCCCCCGACCGCGTTCTGGGCAGCGTCGAGACTGTGGGCTACGAATTCGAAGGTTGTTCGGTTGTAGTAGTCGAGTCCCCTCACCAGCCTCGGCTCGATGTCGTAAGGGATTCCTAGCGAGTCGAGCCCGGTTTGAACCCGCTCGAACGAGGCAGCTGCTTCGGGTGAGAGGAACTCGCTCAGTTGCGGCGCGGCGGCGATGATCGGCTGGTCGGGTTGGCGTTTGCTGTCCATCACCCGAAGCGGGTTCTTCGCCAGAGTCTCCAGGGACTGCTCGGTGAGGTCGTCTTTGCGGGCGACGAAGTAGGCCTTCAACGCTGCGGTATACGCGGCGCGATCGGCCGGATCTCCGAGGCTGTTGAGCAGCAACCGCACTTCGCCCATGCCGAGTCGTTGATAGAAGCGCCAGGCCAGGGCGATGAGCTCTGTGTCGAGGTCAGGGTCGGGTGAGCCGATCACCTCGGCACCGACCTGGTCGAACTGCCGGTAGCGACCCTTTTGGGAGGCCTCGTAGCGGAAGTTGGCTCCGGCATACCAAGCCTTCCACGGGGTGTCGGGGCGGTGCTCGG
>JABDJU010000093.1 GCA_013003325.1 Acidimicrobiales bacterium | reverse complement strand
GGACCGGGCCGGTTGTGCAGCGCCGCCAACCGAGCCAGGTTGCCGTGCACCTGATCGAACGATTGTCGCTGCTTCCTGGGCAACCGACGGCGGGTCTTGAGCATCGTCCGCCAGTCGCCGAAGATGGCAATCTCCTCGGCGCTCAACCGATAGCGAGACGAAAGCGCTGGCACCTGGGCCAGGAACTTCGCCGTTTCCCGACGCCGGAATCGCAGCAGACCGACGGCGGTGATCAGAAACAGCACCACGAATGCCGGAATGGCCACGGCCAGGATGATCTCGTTGTCTTCGGCCAGGGTGAGCGAGCCGTTCCAGGCTGCGTGAAGTCCGATGGCCAGCGGCAACCCCCACAGGAGCTGGATTGCGACAGAAGAGTTGCGGGCTACAGCCCAACCGATTGCGAGGCCGGACCACACCGTGAACAGCGGATGAGCGAACGGTGTGAGGATTCCTCGGGCGAGCACGATTTCGACCAGCATGTCCTGGTCGGCGGCGTCGGAGAAGTACAAGAAGTTTTCGACGACCGCAAACCCGAGCGCCACCCAGCCGGCGTACACGACGCCGTCCATCACCCCGTCGATCTCCTTGCGGCGAAGAGCCCAGACGATCCCGAGCGTCTTCATGATCTCCTCGCTCACCGGTGCCGAGACCACCGCCGCCCACGTCTCGCTGGACAACGCGAAGACGACGCTGTTGATCGTGCCGGCGACAACCCCTGAGATCGTGGCTCCCCACAGGAACGCGTGCACACGGTGCTGAATCGGTTCCGGTTCGACCCGATCGATCCACCACAACACCGGCCCGACTAGTACCACCGGCAGGAATCCGAGCGGAATCGCTATGGGCGTCTGCGCTGCGATCAGGATCGTAATCGGAAGAGCGAGCATCAAACCGATGACCACTGGCCATGACAGCCAGCCTCGCAGTCGGGGCTTCTTCTCGGCGTTGCCCGACACGTATGGTGTCCACGCCCAACCGTCCCACCAACGCCACTCGGTGAGACCCCACGGGTCCGGATACCAGCCAGCGGGGGTTTGTGGTGCCGTCGGAGGAGGCGGGAGCTGAGGAACGGGAGGAAGGGTTCCCGAGCCGCGACCCGGGTTCACTGGCTGCACACCCACACCGTAGAGCAGATAGGTTTGGGCACATGGCTGAGGTCACCATCTATCACAACCGCCATTGAAACTCGTCGGTCAATGCCGTGCGCATTGCAGAAGAGCTCGGGGTCGACTTCGAGGAACGGAACTACATCAAGGAGCCACCCGACGCCGAGGAGATTCGGTCGATTATCGCGATCCTCGAAGACGAGCCCACCGCGTTGGTGCGTCGTGACGCCAAGTTCAAGAAGCTCGGGTTGACCGACGACGACGTGGCCACCGAGGATCAGGTCGTCGACATCCTCGTGCAGCACAAGCAGCTGCTGCAGAGACCGGTGGTCGTCACCAAAGAAAAGGCGATCGTCGGCCGCCCCAAGGACCGCGTGCGAGAACTGCTCAGCTGAGCGCCTCCCGCCGCTCCCAAATATCGTCGCCCGCGCACATTCCACCCAAAAATCGTCGCCTGAACACGCCCAGCGTGTTTGCCCGACGACAGAAGAGCCGAACGTGTTCGCCAGACGCAATTTGGATCACCGGTTTGGACCGTTTCACTGTCGCACCCCGTGGCTACGGTGTCGGTGATGGAGTTGACCCCGCCTGATCCGCAGTGACGCTGTCGATCTTCGTCAGCGATTCGCTCGAACCGTTGGCCGATCAACTGGCTGAATCCTTGGCGGTGCCCCTGCCCAACCCGATGCAGTCCGAGCTGGTGGCGGTGCCGTCGGTTGGCCTTCAGCGATGGTTGAAACTTCACCTTTCGCGCTCGATCGGCGCCGGTCCAGCCGGCGACGGAGTCGCCGCCAACCTCGACACCCCGTTCCCCGGCATCCTGCGCAGTCGGCTGTTCAGCGCCGACATCGATCCTGCCGACGATCCATGGCGTATCTCCCGGCTGGTCTGGGCGGTTCACCATGTGCTGGCCAGCGCCCCCGACGACGCTGCGCTGCGGAGCATCCGCACCTTGCCCGACGGTGCCACTCTCTATTCCCGATCTCGCCGTATCGCTGATCTCTTCGACCGCTACGCCACCCGTCGCACCGAGGTTCTCCGACGCTGGGAACGGGGCGAAGACGTCGATCCCGCCGGTCAGGCTTTGCCGGCTGCGTTGCGGTGGCAGCCTCACCTGTTTCGGTTGGTCGCAGCGCACATCGGCGAGCCCGGCCCGGCCCGCCGGCTGCCGGAGCTGTTGTCTCGGGTCCGCACCGGTGAGGTCGAGGTCGATCTCCCCGAGCGCTTCTCGATCTTTGGGGTCTCCACCCTTCCCGGCGGCCAAGATTTCGCGGCCCTACTCTCCGCCTTCGGCGAACGATTCGACGTCGGCCTCTTCATGCTCGATCCAGCCATGGCGACGTCATCGCGCCTGGTGGCCGAAATCGGGGACGAGCGCAACCTTCTTCGGGCCGACGACACCTCGGCTTCACGGGTGCGGCAGCCGCTGCTGCGCAGTTGGGGCAGGCCGTCGCGGGAGGCACAACTCCTCCTCTCCAGAGTCGGGTTGCCCCAACCCAGCCGGATCCCGTCGAGTCACCCCGATACCGTGCCCCGGCACCTTCTGGGTGCGTTACAGCATCACCTGCTTGGCGACCAGGCCCCGGCGGCCGACTTCGAAGTCTCCTCCGACGACGCCAGCATTCGGATCCACGCTTGCGCCGGCGTCACCCGGCAGGTTGAGGCGTTGCGCGACGACCTCATGGCAACGCTGAGGGACGACCCGAGCCTTTTCGAGTCCGATGTGCTGGTGGTGTGCCCCGATTTGCCCACCTTCGCCCCGGCCATCCGGGCGGTGTTCGGTCCCAGCGCCGAGAAACCTGCGCCCCAATGGGCCGGACCCCGCCGCCTCAGAACCACGATTTCCGACCGGGGTCTCGAAGTCGAGGATGCTCTCGGGTCGGCGCTGTCGGCGGTCGTTGGTCTAGTCGGCAGCCGCTACACCGTCAGCGAGTTGCTCGACATCCTGCGCCTGCCGGCGATCGCTGACGCATTCGGTTTCGACAGCGACGCCCTCAGCACCATCGAACAATGGCTCGATAACACCGAGGTTCGGTGGGGGCTCAACGAATCGAATCGTCGCCGCAACGGGCTGACCGGCGTCGACACGAACACATGGGCATTCGGCATCCGCCAGCTACTGGTCGGCATGGCGGTCAAAGACGACGACCCGGTGCTCGGACCTCGCAGCGTGCCGGCCTGGGGGGTCGAATCCGCCGGCGTCGATGTGCTCAGTCGGCTGGTGGCGTTCGTCGACCGGCTCGAAGTCATCGAGAGCGAATGGACCAGACCAGCTGCAATAGGGGAGTGGAACCGACGACTCTCCGAGGCGGTCGGAGATTTCTTCCAGCTGCCCTCCCACGACGCCTGGCAGATCGAACGAACCCGTCGGGCGGTCGCCGAGTCGTTGGCCGACGCTGCTCTCACCGGCTCAGATCAGGTGGAACTGCACGTCACCGAGATCCACCAACTGCTCCAGGAACGACTGGCTGCAAGGGCGGCCCGGCCCCGCTTCTTCGATGGTGCCATGACCTTCACCTCGCTCCGGCCGCTGCGCTGGGTTTCTCATCGCGTGATCTGTGTGCTCGGACTCGACGAGGCGGCCCTGGCCCGGTCAACGCCAAGCGGCGATGACCTCCTGGCTATCCGCCAAGACATCGGTGATCCCGACCCGCGGGCCGACCAACGCCAAGCTCTGCTGGAGGTCGTCCTCGCAGCTCGGGATCGTCTGATCATCACCCGCGAAGGGCACGATGTGCGCACCGGATCCACCGTCTATCCGTCGGTGGCGCTGGCCGAGTTGCGCTCGGAGCTACGGTCCATCGTCACCCCCGAGTCCAGCTCAGTTCTGGAGGATCTCGAGATTGAGCACCGGCGTCACGCCTTCGACCCGGAGAATTTCGATGCGATCTCACCCCGAAGCTTCGATCGGCGGGCTCTCCTGGCGGCGCAGGCAACCATTGCCACCGCCGGCGGCGCCGTTCATGAGCCGTTGCCATCGCCGACCGACGACACCGTCGTGCCACTCCGATCCATCGTCGACGCTGTCACCAACGCCCCGCGTCTCTTCTACACCCAGCGCCTCGGAGCCTGGTTTCCGGCTCGGGACGAAGGAGTCGACGACAACCTACCCGTCGCCACCGACCACCTCCTGAATTGGCAGGTGCTGACCCGGCTCATCGAGCTCCGACGCAGGGGAGAACCAACCCAGGTCGAGCTCGAGGTGGCCAGAGCCCGGGGGAGCTACCCACCTGGTGATGCAGGAGCCAAGACCTCCCGCGAACTCGATCTGATCGCCGGTGAGATGGTAGACCTGCTTCGAGCCAACGGCTCCGGCTACGGAGCTCGACGAGCTGGGATCGAGGTCGAGGTCGACGGCAAAGAAATCGTCGGCGAAGTGGCTGGAGTCGACCACAGCAGCCAGACCGGACCGATACGGGCCACGGCTTCAAAGCCCGACGAACGACTCTACCGGGGAACCTGGATCGATCTCTGCGCCCTGACCCTCCAACACCCGGACCGAAACTGGATCGCGATGGCCGCGTCCAAGGGATCCAAAGCCAGCGAGAAGGTATCGCTGATGGCGATCCGTATGCGAGGCGACACCGCCGACGAACGAACGGCGAGCGCCCGCCTCGCCATGTCCGTTCTGCTGCATCTGCGCACCCTGGCGCTGTGCGAACCGCTCCCGGTGCTAGCCAAGGTGCGAGCCACCGAAGCCCGGGGCGCGGTCACTCTGAAGGGGTGGAGCAGCCAGGGGCTCTATCCCGGGATGCTCGACGACCCGTTTGCCCAGGCCGCCTTCGGCCGGATCAACGACACAGCTCTTCTCGGTCTCGCGTCGCGTGCCTACGATCCCGATCCCCCCGGAGACCCAAAACCCGATTCTCGGTTGCTGTCCTACCAGAAGCTGATCGATGAGACGTTGGCCCTCACCGCGGAGACCGAATCGCTATGACCCGCGTCGAGCCCTTCGACCTCGCCGGACCGCTGCCGAGCGGCTTCACCGCATTGGAGGCCAGCGCCGGCACCGGCAAGACCTTCAGCATCGCCGGGATGGTCACCCGCTACGTCGCCGACGGATACGAGATCGGCCGGATCTTGGTGGTCACTTTCACCAAGGCCGCCGCCGCCGAGCTGCGAGATCGGATCCGGGGTGGACTCGAAGCTGCTCTCGAGGCGGTCACCGACTCGCTGGCCGGATCGGAACCCGAAGGCCTCGACCCTGTGCTGACGGCGGTCTGCGCCGCCGAGCCAATCGAGCTGCGTCGCCGGCGTGACCGCCTCGAGCGGGCCCTCTCCGATTTCGACACTGCGACCATCAGCACCATTCACAGTTACGCCCAGAACCTACTGGCGGAGCAGGGCATGTCGGGCGACGCCAACCCCGACGCCATGTTGCTGGAGGACACGTCGATCGTCCTCGAACAGGCTGTGGCCGATGTGCTCACCCAGCGGGCCATCGACGGGCGGCCCTGGGTCGATCCGTCGTGGGTCACCAACGGGGCCGATGAGGCCATGCGTCGCGACTACGCCCAACTGCTCCCCAGCCGCCAAGAGGTAGAAGCCAAGATCGAAGCCGGCACCGGCAATGCCAGATTCAAAGAGCGCTGCCATGAAGTGGCCGAACTGGCAGAGGTCGTCGACCAAGTGGTGCAACGGGTGAAAGAGATCCGACGGCGGCGGGCGATCCTCGGCTTCGACGACCTGTTGTCGGCAGCCCGCGATCTTGCCGTTGACCCATCGTCGGGACTGGCCGAAACCGTCCGGGGCCAAATCGATATCGCCCTCATCGACGAATTCCAAGACACCGATCCCGTGCAATGGCGATTGGTCCAGGCGTTGTTCGGTACGAAGCACTTCACGCTGGTCGGCGATCCCAAACAGTCGATCTACCGCTTTCGCGGCGCCGACGTGAACACGTACGTCGGGGCCACAGCCCGGGCTCAGGTATCCACCCTCACCAGGAACTTCCGATCCGACCACCGCATCCTCAGGGGAATCGAGGCGCTGTTCGACGGCGCGACCTTCGGTGACCAATCCATCCGGTTCCATCCCGTCGAATGCGGCCAGCCCGACCTGGGGCTGTTGCAGGTGAATGCCAACGACAAATCCGGAGTGGAGATCAGATTCTGTCCCGACCTCTCAGCCAAAGCCGATGTCGGAAGGGCCCAGATCGCCATCGACGTGGCCGCCACCGTCGTCGAGCTGTTGAACCACGGCACAATTCCCGACGAGTCCGATCCTGACGGTCGCCGACCGGTCCGCCCGGCCGACATCGCGATCCTCATCAAGGCGCACTCGGTTGCCCCGTCGGTGCAGCGCGCTCTGCGGGTAGCCGGAGTTCCTTCGGTGGTTGGCAAGGTGGGATCGGTGTTTCACACCGAAGCGGCCCTGCAGTTACTCACGCTGCTGCGGGCGGTGGCCTTCCCGGCTTCGGAGCGACGGGTGCGGGCCGCCGCTCTCAGCTGGTTCGTGGATGCCCGCTGGGATCAGCTCGAGGGCGACACGTCGATCGTGTCCGACCTTCAGGCCGAGATGGCCGAGTGGGGCGAGGTGCTCCAAACCGAAGGGCTCAACGCCTTCTTCGATCGTGCGTGGCAGTCGCGAAATCTCGCCGAACGCCTCATCCGCGGCGGCGACGGTCTGCGTAACCTCACCGACCTCAACCACATCCGAGAACTGCTGGAAGCCGACGTTTCGGCCAACCATGTCCACCGTCTGGTCGAGCGACTCACCACCTTGATGTCACGGCAGGAGGAGGAAGAGGGAGAATCCGACGCCTTTGCCCGCCGCACCGACAGCGACGACGACGCCGTCCAGATCATGACGATCCACGTCTCAAAGGGCTTGGAATTCCCGATCGTGTTGTCGCTCGGCCTCGAAGGGAGCCCGCGTGCCAACGCACCGGTGTCGGTCGAAGACCCGATCGAGGGGCGTCGGGTACTGCTGCCGCCCAAGTCCAGCTGGCCCGACACCTCCGGGGTGCTCGATCGTGCCAGAAGCGAACTCGACGGAGAGTTCCGGCGCCTGATCTACGTGGCTGCGACCCGAGCCAGGCATCTGTCGATCATCTACTTCGGCAGCGCCAGCGGCGCGGCGAAGAAGAACAAAGGAGAACTGGCGCACATCCTGTTCGCGGGGCCGGCGTCGGAAAGCGGTGTCACCGCCGCCCAGGCGCTGTCGCTGCCCTCGGTGCTGAGCGAAGGCGCCTTCCGGGCCGTAACCATCGACCCTGCTCGGTCACCCGGTGTGTGGCATCGACCCTCGCTCGGGTCGGATCGGACCCTGAGCGCGGCCACGCTCGACCGGCCCTTCGATCGGGCCCAGCAGCGATGGTCCTTCACCCGCATCAGCGGGCAACGCATGCAGGTGGGCGAGTATCGAGAGGAAGGCGCCAGCGGGTTGCTCACCGAACATGCGCCCGAGCAGGGCGTGGCCGACGAGGCCACTCCCGATGGCCTGACCGTCGACGACAGCACCGGAGCTGGATCGTCGCTCCCGCTGGGTTCGATCCAGGGTGGTGCTGCGTTCGGGACCCTGGTGCACGAAGTGCTCGAAGCCATCGACTTCGCCGCTCCTGATCTCACGTCCGAGGTGGCCGAACGGGTCGGCACGGCGGTGAAATGGAGCGACTGGGACGCTGACGCCGCCGACCTCGCCGGCGGTTTGATCAGCGCCATCGAAACCCCGCTGGGTCCGCTCTTCGACGGGCGCCGTCTCCGCGATTTCGGTACCGACGATGTGCTCGACGAGATGAGCTTCGAGCTTCCCTTGGCGCCCTCGGTGCCTGAAGGACGCCGTCCCACCGGGGTCCACATCGGTCGGCTGATTCAACGCCATTTGGGCTCGGACCACGCGCTGAGTTCGTGGGCCCACGAGCTTGCCGACGGGGCGATCGCAATCGAACTGGCCGGTCACCTTACTGGCGCCATCGACGGCGTCTTCAGGGTTCGGTCCGCCGACCGGCCCGACCGCTACGTGGTGGTCGACTACAAGACCAATCGGCTCGGCACCTACGGCGAGCCCTTGGAGATCGACGACTACGACCACGTCGCCATGGCCGCTGCCATGGCCCATCACGACTATCCGCTCCAAGCGCTGTTGTATGCGGTTGCCGTTCACCGCTACTTGCGGTGGCGCCTGGGCGACGATTATGAACCGGCGCAGAATCTGGGCGGAGCGGCCTACCTGTTCATCCGAGGAATGATCGGTCAAACCACCCCGCTGAGCGGTGGCTCACCTCACGGGGTCTTCTCATGGCACATTCCGCCTGACCTGGTTGTGGACCTCAGCGATCTTCTGCACATCGGGGTGTCCGGATGAGCCGGCATCATCTCGCACCGGTCGTGCGCAGTGAGCTGGCGTGGATTCAGCCTTTTGTCGACGCCGGCGTGCTCAACGCCGTTGACATTGCGTTCGCAACGTTCGTGCACGAGCTGCTCGGCGATTCACTGGGGCCAACGGTCCACCGAAGGGTTGTACTCGCGGCCGCTATGGCGTCGCGGGCACCGCAGCAGGGTCATGTGGCGGTCGATCTCGGCCGGATCGCCGATACCGCAGCGGTCGACACCGCCATCCCACGAAACCACGAGCAGCAGGCCCCGCCACCGGCGATCGAGGAACTGCCGTGGCCCGATCCTGAGAAGTGGAAGCGCTGTCTGGCTCGCGCCATCGGCAAGCCAGCCTTCGATGGTGTGATCCGGGGCCAGGACCCCGCCCTCGGAGCTGCGGCGCTCATGGTCTACGACAACGATCTCCTTTACCTCGACCGCTACTACCACTATGAAGCTGCTGTCGCTCAGTCGTTGAAGGAACTGGCGTGGCGGTCGGACGGTGCCGCCCACGGCGATCCGAATCTAGCCGCCTTGTTCCCCGACGGTGGCGACCAGGCGGCGGCGGCCCATCACGCTCTCACCAACCAGCTCACCGTCATCGCCGGTGGCCCGGGCACCGGCAAGACGTTCACGCTCACCCGCACGATGGCGGCGCTGCTGTCGGCGTCACCCGAGCCGCTTCGCATCGGAATAGCGGCCCCAACCGGCAAGGCGGCCAGCCGCATGAAGGAGGCCATCAAAGACGCGACGCTGTCGCTCGACGACGAGACCGCCGAGACCCTCCAGGCGCTCGAACCGTCAACAATCCACCGCATGCTCGGCTATCGCGATGGAATTCGTTTCCGTCACGATCGTTCCAATCCGTTGCCGCTCGACGTCGTGGTGATCGACGAGGTGTCGATGGTGTCACTTTCGCTCATGGGTCGGCTCGTCGACGCGATCGGTGCCGACACCCGGTTGATCCTGGTAGGGGATCCGTCGCAGCTGGCGTCGGTTGAGGCCGGTGCGGTGCTTGGCGACATAACCAGCAGCCAGGGCCCGGTGGGTGCTTCGGTGGTCACCCTCACCACTACCCACCGCTTCGGTTCGGATTCAGGAATTGGACGTCTCGCCGAGGCCATAGACGTCGGCGACGCATCCGGCGCGCTCGAGATTCTCAACAGCCCCGGCTTTCCCGACGTCAACCGGGTAGACACCGAACACAGCGACACGGTGCTGGCTCAGGTCAGCAGGAACGGGGTGTTGTCGCTCGCCAGCGCCCTCGCCGGCGACGCCGTGCAGGCCATGGCCCACAGCTCGGCGATCAAGGTGCTCGCCGCCACCCGGCGGGGCCCCAACGGTAGAGAAGAATGGCAGCGGCGGATCGAAACCGCCGTGCGCTCCGAGGTCGATGACCGCAGCTTCGTGGGGCGCTGGTACGTGGGGCGGCCGGTGATCGTGACCAACAACGACTACCTGCTGAAGTTGTTCAACGGGGACACGGGCATCGTGATCAAGACCGGCGACAACCAACGCTCGGTCGTCTTTCCCGACTCGGCCAACCCGGCACCGCTCAAACCGGCTCAGATCGGTCAACTCGACACGTGGTGGGCGATGACCATCCACAAGAGCCAGGGGTCCGAATTCGACCACGCCGTGGTCGCCCTACCCGAGCCCGGCTCACCGGTGTTGAGTCGCGAACTCCTTTACACGGGGGTTACGAGGGCGAAAAGCCAGGTCACCGTAGTCGGAACCGAAGCGGCGGTGCGCCAGGCGATCGAGACCCCGGTCCGTCGAGCATCCGGCCTCTCCTTGATGCTGAGGTGACATCTGCAACGCTACGACCCGGTTCATAGTTCGGTGCGAGCGGCAAGCCGCCCGTAGGATTTCGAGGTGGCGAATCTTCCTGACGGTTACCCCGACCAGTGGGAAACCGACGCCCTGCTCAAGGACGGCGCAACCGTCCGGGTGCGGCCGATCCGGCCCGACGACGCAGCCCGGATGGAACGGTTTCACAACCGTCAATCCCAGGAGAGCATCTACTTCCGCTACTTCCGCTTTCGGCCCAAGCTGACCGACCAGGAACTCGAACGGTTCACCGTCGTGGACTACGTGGAGCGCATGGCGTTCGTGGCCCTTATCGGCGACGAGATGGTGGCGGTCTCACGCTACGAGGGTGAGGGCACCACCGATCACTCAGCCGAGGTCGCCTTCTTCGTCGACGACCAGCACCACGGGCGGGGCCTAGCCACACTGATGCTCGAGTATCTCGCCCAGCGGGCACGCGCCCAAGGCATCCACACATTCACCGCCACGGTGTTGCCCGAGAACTTCCGGATGCTGGGGGTGTTCAAGAACGCAGGGTTCGACGTCAGCTCCAGATTCGAAGATGGCGCCATAGCCGTGACGTTGGGGATCGGTGATCCTCAGGCCGCTCAGGATGCGATCGACAGTCGTGAACAACAGAGCCGTTCCCGAGCCGTCGAACGGTTCTTCGAGCCCGAGTCGGTGGCGGTGGTTGGGGCAGGCCGCCGTCCGGGATCGGTAGGCCACGAACTGCTCCGCTCTTTGGTGGATGGTTCCTTCGCCGGCGAGATCATCGCGGTGAATCCAAACGCCAAACGAAGAATCCTCAGCACCCGCACCGTGGCCTCGCTGTCCGAGCTCGACGACCCGGTTGATCTCGCGATCGTGGCGCTGCCGGCCGAGTCGGTGTTCGGGGCCGTCGCCGAGTGTATCGAGGCCGGTGTGAAGGCCGTGATCGTGGTGTCGGCCGGGTTCACCGACGAGGTGGAGGAGGGGCGACAGCGGTTGGCGGCGTTGGTTCGTCTTGTGCGAGACGGGGGGGTGCGTCTGCTCGGTCCTCTCAGCTACGGCGTTGTGAACACCGACCCCGAGATCGCACTGCAGGCACATTTCCTGCCGGTCGACGTGCCGGTTGGAGACATCGGATTGCTGTCGCAATCGGGACCCCTCGGGGCCGCGATTCTCTCCCAGCTGGCCGGGCTCGGTCTCGGGGTCAGCACCTTCATGTCGGCCGGTCTTCGAGCCGACGTCTCGGTGTACGACGTGCTGCAGTACTGGATCGCCGACGATCGGACCAACACCGTCGCTCTGTATCTCGAGAACTTCGGAAACCCCCGCAACTTCCTTCGGGTGGCACGACGCATCAGTGAGGTGAAGCCGGTGGTGGCGGTCACCCCTGCCGATCCCGATCTCGCCGCCGTCGCTCGAGCCGGGGGTGTAGTCCTGGTCGACCACGTGTCCGACCTCGTCGACCAGGTTCGGTTGATGAGTTCACAGCCCGTTCCGGCCGGCAATTCGGTGGTCGTGGTGTCCAATGCGGCTTCGGTTGCCAAGCTGGCTCGCTCAGCCTGTGAGAAGGCTGGGCTCACCATCGTGGCGCCGTCTGAAACCGCGGTCGAGGGGGTACTGGCCGATGGAGCCGGTTCGATCCTGATCGACAACGCCGACACTCTCACCTTCACGCTGTCGACCGACTCCGACACGTTCGAACGGGCGGTCGTGGCGGCGGCGCTGTCCGAAGCGGTCGATTCGGTACTGCTAGCCCTCGTGCCCACGCCGGCGTTGCCAGCCCACGCCCTGGCCGAAATCGTGCGCGATGTCGATCGGGCGGTCGATAAGCCCGTTGTGGCGGTGAACCTCATCGGTGAGGACGCCCAGGTCCACCGGCCTCCGACGTTCGCCTATCCGGAACAGGCCGCCGATGCGCTCGGTCGTATGGCCAGCTATTCACTTTGGCGCCGAGCCCGCCACCGTGACACCCCGGTCAACGATGTCGACTGTGGCCCTCTGGTCGACGCTGTGGCCGCAGCTCTCGGTGATCGCCACGAGGTTGAACTCGAATCATACGACGACGAGGCGGTTGCGGTCATAGAGGCCCTTCAGCTTCCGGTCCCTCCCTCCCACCTGGTCACCACTGAATCCGAGGCGTCCCACGCCGCCGACGAACTCGGCTACCCGGTTGCGCTCAAGGCATCGTGGCGCACGGACCGGCGCGCCGGCGAGGCGGGGGGCACGGTGTTGGATATTCGCCACCGACAGCACCTCAAGCGTGCCTTCAAGCGCATGGGTGGCTCGTCCGAACGGCCGATCATCATCCAGCGAATGCACGGCACCGGCGCCCATGTGAGATTCACTATGCAACAGACCCCTCAATCGGGATCGCACCTGTTCCTCGGCATCGGCGGATTGGGGCGCAGCGACTACCCCCCGATGATGCGCGTGGTGATCCCCGCCGAACCCTCCGATTTCGCCTCATTGGCCACCGACGCCACCCTGCGGGTATTGGCCGGCGGCCATGATCCGAAGCCTCTGATCGACTTGGTGGAAAAGCTGTCGGTCGCCGCGTCGTGCTGTCGCGACCTCGCCGAGATCGATCTCAACCCGGTGCTGCTGTCCGATGTGGGAGCGGTGGCGGTCGACGCATCGGTGACGCTCCGCCGCTGGCCCGAAAACCCGCTGGCCTCGGTCCGCACCGCCTGAACCCCCGCCGGCGCAGCCGGTTTGACCCAGATCTAGCGGCTGGCCATCGGCACATAGTCACGGGCATCGGGCCCGACATAGAGCTGCCGGGGACGACTGATCCGCTGCTCCTGCTGGAGCATCTCCTGCCAGTGGGCGAGCCATCCAGGCATGCGGCCGATGGTGAACAGCACGGTGAACATGTCGAGCGGAAACTCCATGGCCTGGTAGATCAGGCCGGTGTAGAAGTCGACATTCGGGTAGAGATTACGGCTCTTGAAGTAATCATCTTCGAGAGCGATCTCTTCGAGCTTGAGCGCTATGTCGAGCAGCGGACTCTTGCCGGTGACCTCGAACACCCGATCGGCCTGTTCTTTCACGATGCGGGCCCGCGGATCGTAGGCCTTGTAGACGCGATGCCCGAAACCCATCAGGCGCTGCTCGCCCAGCTTCACCGACTCGACGAAGGGCTCGATGTTGTCGTAGGAACCGATGTCTTCGAGCATGTGGATCACCTGCTCGTTGGCGCCTCCGTGTCGGGGCCCGTACAGGGCGCCGGTCGCCGAGGCGGCAGCGGAGAACGGGTCGGCGTGGGATGAACCCACCACCCGCATCGTGGTGGTGGAGCAGTTCTGCTCGTGATCAGCGTGCAGGATGAGCAGCACGTCGAGCGCCTTGGCCAACACCGGGTTGGGTTCGTAGTTGGGTTCGGCCACCCGCCACATCATCGACAGGAAGTTCTCGGCGTAGTTGAGGTTGTTGTCGGGGTACACGAAGGGCATACCGATACTGGCCCGGTAGGCCATCGCGGCCAGGGTCGGTCCCTTGGAGATGAGCCGATTGATCTGCTTGTAGCGAATCTCGGGATCAAAGATCTCTTTGGCTTCGGGGTAGAAGGTGGAAAGCGCGGCGATGGCGCTCATCAGCATGCCCATCGGGTGGGCGTCGTGGTGGAAGCCCTCCATGAACCGCTTGCGCATGTTCTCGTGGATGAACGTGTGGTAGGTGACGTCGTGGACCCAGTTGTCCATTTGCTCGTGGTTGGGGAGTTCGCCGAAGAGGAGCAGGTAACACACTTCGAGGAAGCTCGACTGCTCGGCCAACTGCTCGATCGGATAGCCGCGATACCGAAGGATGCCGTTGGCGCCGTCGAGATCGGTGATGGAGCTGGCGGCGCTGGCGGTGGCGGTGAAACCGGGGTCGTAGAACCAAAGACCTGGCATGTGTTTGGCGAACGCGTTGCTGTGGATTCCCCCGTTCTCGATAGGAATCTCGACCGACTCTCCGGTGCGGTTGTCGGTAATGGTGACGGACTCGGTCACGTGCATCTCCTCATGGGTTCTGCGCACCGTTTGAAGGCCGGCGACGGCGGTGGGGCACCCCGTTGTGCTCCCGGCGCGGATTGAAGTGTTCCTCTTGCGGGTGAATCTAGCGGTTTTGGCAGTCGCTGCTCGAATCGCCGCGCTGGCTCAGCCGAGTGCGTCGATCACCTCGGCGGGGGCCTGGACCAGCTCGATAAGCACACCCTCGCCACTTCGTGGCGACGCGTCGTTCCCCTTCGGGTGGATGAAGCACACATCGAACCCGGACGCCCCCGGTCTGATGCCGCCCGGCGTGAACCGCATGCCACGGTTGGTCAGCCACTCGACCGCCGCGGGGAGGTCATCGATCCACAGGCCGACGTGGTTGAGCGGCGGTGCGTTCACCCTCGGAGATCGGTCTGGGTCGATCGGCTGCATCAGATCGATTTCAACCGCATGAGGGCCCGATCCGAGCGCCAGCACGTCCTCGTCGACGTTCTCGGCTTCGCTGCGGTAGTCCTTCACCTTTTCAATGCCAAACAGGCCGGTCCACAGTTCGCTGAGCAGGGTTTTGTCGAGCCCGCCGATGGCGATCTGTTGGACGCCTAGGACCCGGAATGGTCGGGAGTTCACGCTGATGGTCTAGCCCATCGTGGGGAGCGCCACCACTTCGGCGAGCGGGTTTCGTACTATTTCACCCGTGATCGATCTGATTAAGGACAACATCGCGCAGTACAGCATCACCACCATCGCCCTGGTCGGCCTGGCAGCACTGTTCTTCTTCAAGAAGGTCATCAAACTGGCCATCTTCTTCGGGGTTCTCGCAGCCGTCTTCGCCGCCGGGTTCTTGGTGGCGGCCAACCAAGGCGAGGCCGCGCTGCCGTTCTAGGCGTCGGTCAACTACAGCACGTCGGCGTTGCGGTTCCGCCATAGATCGGCGTAGGTGGTGCGGGCCCCGGTCCGCAGTAGCGAGTAACGGTAGATCCATCCCGCCAGCCTGATCATGACCACCGACGACAGCGACAGGATGGCGAGTGACAGCGCCACCTCCCAAAGCGCCAGGTCGGCAAAGGCGTTGCGGAACGGCAACAGCACCGGCGCCGAGAACGGGACGAACGACCCGATCACCACGGCCGGATTATCGGGGTTTTCTATGCTGAAGGCGGCGATCATGTATCCGGCGATCAGCGGCAGCATCGCGGGAATCTGTGCCGAGTTTGCGTCTTCCTGGCGAGACACGGTCGAACCGACAGCTGCAAACATCGAGGAGTAGAACGCGAAACCGAGCACGAAGGTGGCCAAGCTCAGGGGAGCCGTCGTCCAAACCCCGCTCGGGATTTCGATGTCTCGCACAAGGAGCAATCCGACGACCAGGCCCCCGACCAGGATGAGCATCTGGCCTACCGCCAGCAGTCCCAGACCCAGCACCTTGCCCGCCAGCAGGGTGCGAGGGCGCACGTGGGACAAGAGAATCTCGACCACCTTGGATGACTTCTCTTCGATCACGCCCATCATGAGGAACGCTCCCCAGATCTGAAGCAGCATGAAGGTCGCCAGTCCGGATGCGCCGGCCGCCACAAAACGAACGCCGAATTGTGAATCGTCGCCGGCCAAGGTCTCCTGGGCGATGTCGACCGGTTCGAAAAGGCGTTGAATGTCGGCCGGGGCCAGGTCGAGTTCGCCGGCGCGTCTCTCGAACTGGGCGGCGGACAGCGTGTCTCGGATGAAGCTGTCGATCTGCGGGTCAGCGAAGTCTTGCCAGGTCAACGTGGAGCCGTCGAAGAGAACGTCGATTTCGCCGTCCTCGAGGGCGTCGACCGAAGCCCCCTGCCTCACGATCTCGACATCGAGAGTGGGGCTGCCGGCGGCCAGGAGTTCGCCGGCATCGACTCCGGTGCCGGCGAGCCCGATCGAGATCTCCCGTTTGTCGTCGTCGCCACCGAGAACGTTGGCCAGGATTGCGACAGCGATAACCCCGACGAACAGCAATCCGGTCAGGATCATGAACGGTTTCGACCGCGCCCGCGTGACAACCTCGCGCCGGGCGATGACCCAGATCATGAGCCACCTCCACCGTTGACCAGGTCGGAGAAGAGCTCACTGAGCTCGGGTGGTTCCATCGACAGATCATCGATCGGCCCGGCCCGGAGAGCGTGAGCGATTCCCGCGGCAGCATCGGCATCGGCCGCCATCTCAACGGTGGCGCTGCGACCGTCGAACTCGCTCAGCGATCCCGCGAGCGGGGTCCAAGCCGCAACGGGCTCTTTCCAGCGGATGCGGAGGCGCCTCACCGGTGATCTCGAGCGCAGCTCGTCGATCGATCCGGACGCGACCACTGAACCGTTCGCAACGATCACTGCGTCCGACGTGAGGTTCGAGACCAGATCGAGCTGATGGGAGGAAAACAGGACGCTGGCCCCCTTTTGAGTCCGCTCGCTGATGATCTCTCGCATCGTCTCGGCCGCAACCGGATCGAGTCCGGCGAAGGGTTCGTCCAGGATCAACAGTTCTGGATCGTGCACCAAGGACACCGCCAGCTGGACCCTCTGCTGGTTGCCGCCCGAGAGCTCCTGCACGAGGGAATCGGCCCGGTCACCCAGGTCGAGCCGTTCCAACCACTGGCCGGCCCGGCGGCCGGCTTCGGATCGGTCGAGCCCGGCGAGCTGACCGAAGTAGACGATCTGTTCCCGGGCCCGCATCCGGGCGTACAGCCCGCGCTCCTGCGGCATATAGCCGATCCGGCGACGAACCGCTTCGGTGATGTCCGCTCCATTCCAGCTGATCGACCCGGCATCGGGTCGCACCATGCCCATCACCGCCCGCATGGTGGTGGTCTTGCCCGAGCCGTTCGGGCCTAGGAAGCCGATCAGCGCCCCCTGGGGCACGGTGAGGGATACACCGTTGAGCGCCACCACGTCCCCGAACCGCTTGTGGAGATTCACGATGTTCAGCCCGCGGTCCAACGGCCTCAGCCCTTGCGGAACTTACGGCTGGCCAGCGGAATGAAGACCACCAAGATCGCAACGGAATAGCCAAGCGACATCACTGCGTCACGGCCCGGCGGCATGCCCTGAGTGAGGGCACGTATGGCGTCGACGGTGACGGTGACCGGCTGGTTGTTGGCGAAGGGCTGGAGCCAGCCGGGCATGTTCTGAACTGGAGCGAAGGTGGAAGCGGCGAACACCAGCGGAAACACAGGCAGGAAGGCGCCCGCCTGGGCCGCTTCGGGGTCCTTCACGTATAAGGCGAACGTGGCGAAGACCCAGTTGAAGGCGTACGCCAGGGCGATGGCCAGCAGCACGCCCAGGATCAGGCCCCCGTAATGGTCGGTACGGAACCCGACCAGGAACCCGACCACGGTGATGATGGTCATCGTGAGGGCGGCGCGAAGGGCGTCGGCGTTGGTGCGGCCGATCAGCACTGCGCTGTGGTGCATCGGAAGAGAGCGGAACCGGTCGATTGCCCCTTTCTGAAGATCGTCGGTCAGGCCGATCGCGGTGTTGCCGGCGGCGAACAGGGAGGTCTGAACCAGAATGCCAGGCACGAGGAAATCGATGTAGTTGACCCCCTCGGCAAAATCGATCGAACCACCGAACACGAAATTGAAAAGGAGGACGAAGATCACTGGCTGAATCGTTGCGAAGACGATCACTTGGGGGGTGCGACACAGCCGCAGCAGGTTTCGTCGGGTCATGGCGATGACGTCGTTGAGCAGACCTGGGAGCGGCGTGTGCTGGTTTTTGGTGACCGCCGTCATCGACGGGCCCTTCGCTTCCGAGGCTTGTCGCCATTGGGGGTTAGTTCCTCGGCGGCGTGACCGGTGATGGCGAGGAACACATCGTCGAGAGAGGGCCGCTGGACTCCGAGGTCGAGGAGTTCGATTCCGGCTTGGTCGATGGCCTGCGCCGCTTTCACCAACGCTTCCACCCGTTGGTCGACCGGTACCGACACATGCAGCTCGGTTTCGTCGACCCGCACCGTGCCGGTGCCGATCGTGGCGAGCAGGTCGCGCACGCGATCGAGGTCGGCGCGGCGCTTCGGGGTGGCGGTCACGAGGTCGCCGCCGACCCGGCCCTTCAGCTCGTCGGCGGTGCCGTCGGCGATGATCCGACCGTGGTCGATCACGGTGATCTGGTCGGCGAGCTCGTCGGCTTCCTCGAGGTACTGGGTGGTGAGAAGCACAGTGGCACCCTCGCTCACCAGATCCCGCAGGAACGCCCACAAATCGAGCCGGGTGCGAGGGTCGAGACCGGTCGTCGGCTCATCCAAGATCAGAACCTCAGGTCGGCCCACCAAGCTGGCTCCGAGATCGAGGCGGCGTCGCATGCCTCCGCTGTAGGTGCGCACCAGCCGGTCGGCGGCATCGGTGAGGGAGAGCCGCTCGAGCGCTTCGTCGGCTCGGCGTTTGGCTTCGGCCTTGGGAAGTTGGTAGAGCGCCCCCACGATCTCCAAGTTCTCTCGTCCGGTGAGAAGGTCGTCGACCGCCGCGTACTGACCGGCCAACCCGATCATCGATCGCACCGCATTCGGGTCGGCTGCGATGTCGTGGCCCCCGACGACGGCGGTGCCGGCGTTCGGTCTGAGCAGCGTGGCGATCACTTTGACCAGCGTTGTCTTGCCCGCACCGTTGGGGCCGAGGAGCCCACGAACCTCGTTGCGAGGGATTTCGAGGCTCACATCATCGACCGCTTTCACCGCACCGAAGTCGACGGTCACGCCCCGGATCGAAATCATTGAAGCCACCGGGAGCAGGCTACGTGGGAACGGTCGCCATCGGCGAACCAGCGGACCGCTACTTGCGCGAGAGGCTCACCCGAACGGCACCGGGTCGGCTGTGGTCGATGCTTGACCTGGGAAGCGACGATGGGCTGGCCGCTGCCAACCACTCCTCGCCGTGGCCGGCCACACATTCGGGGTCGGGTTCGGAGAGGGGAATACCAGTGAAAAACTTGGCGGCCATACATCCACCCTGACAGGCGTCGTACATACCACAAGCGGTGCAGGCCCCTTCCGCTTCGGGTTCGCGCAGGTCGAGGAACAGCTCGCTGTCGCCCCAGACCTTGGCGAATCCGCCCTCGTTGCGCACGTTGCCGGCCTTGAACTCGTCGTGCAGCACAAACGGGCAGGCGTAGACGTCACCTACCGGATCGATCAGGCACACGACCCGGCCGGCGCCACAGAGGTTCAGGCCGGGGAGGTTCTCTTCGCCGAGGGCGTTGAGGTGAAAGAACGAGTCGCCGGTGAGGGTGGTGGGGTGAGCCAACAGCCACTCATAGATGGTTCGTTGCTGGGCTTGGGTGGGATGGAGTTCGTGCCAGCTGTCGGCGCCCCGACCGGAGGGCCGGAGCCTGGTGAGTCGTAACTGGGCGCCGAACCGGTCGGCCAGCTCCTGGAACTGATCCAGTTGGGGAATGTTGTGGCGGGTCAGGACCACGCTGATCTTGAACTCGCCGAAATCGGCGTCGTTGAGGTGTTGCATCGCGATGATGGCGTCGTCGAAGGAGCCGTCGCCTCGCACGTGGTCGTTGGTCGCTGCGTCGGTGCCGTCGAGCGAGATCTGAATGTCGAGGTAGTCCATCGCCGCCAGCCGGCGGGCGTTCTCGGCATTTATTCGACTGCCGTTGGTGCTGAACTTCACCCCCACCCCGTTGGTGGTGGCGTACTGGATCAGCTCGAAGAAGTCGGGCCGCAGCATCGGTTCGCCGCCACCCAGGTTCACATAGAACACCTGCATATCCCGCATTTGGTCGATCACGCTGATCGCCTCGGCGGTGCTGAGCTCGTTTGGGTCCCGTCTTCCCGATGAGCTGAGGCAGTGGGTGCACGCCAGGTTGCAGGCGTAGGTGAGCTCCCACGTGAGACAGATGGGGGCATCGAGGCCTCGCTTGAGCTCCTCAGTCAGTGTTGTCATTGTTTGATTCCGCTCGCATCGTCGGCGCTGGTGCGCCTCCTCTGGTCGCTTCAAGCGCTTCGCTATGGGGGTCGGGGTTTGGGTGCTGCTTCGTCCCTTCGCAGCGGTTCTGGCTGTTGGTTGATTCCGCTCGTATCGTCGGCGCTGGCGTCAGGAAGCTGCTCCCGGCAAGCGCCGCAAGGGCCTTGGTGAACGCCGGCCGTCGTGTGGCCGGGAGTGTCGCCAGGCCGGCGTCGACGTTTTCGAAGTCGCCGAGGTTCTCGACCAACTCAACCAGATCGGGGGAGCGGAGGAAGTTCAAGCGGCGGTTGTCGTAGTGGTAGGCCATCGCGCCGAAGGGCTCTGGCCGCAGCGACACGCGCGGGTGCAGGGTCCACCGCATCGATGTGTCGAATTCCATCTGGTGGCTCAGTACACGCCGCACATGCCGTCGATGGAGATCTCCTCGACCAGCAGTTCTTCTTCGATGAGATCCTCGACGTCGATGTCAACCTCGACAGCTTCGTCGGTGATCGGTGCGTCGTCTTTGGTGAGCGTGTCCACGGTCACAGCCTAGTCAGCGCTGCGGAGACAGGCGATTCTCGTGGTGGAGCCGTTGCTTGCAGGCGAACCCAACGTTGTCACACCCCCTGAATAGGGTCGAACCATGGCGGAAACACACTCAGATCTTGGTTCGGAATCCGGCGTCGGCGGTTGTGAAGTTGAGCGGAGACTCGATGCCGTGACGGACCGATTGTCGGGTCTGGCGAACGTGGCGCTGCGAGAGCAGCCCTCGGTGGCGCAGACGCAGCGCTGTCTCGAACGAGCCAGAGCTGCGCAGCGATTGCTCGACGGATGCGTAGCTGCGCTGGGCGTGGTGGCCGGTGCCGCCGAGGCAGACGGCAGTGGTCGGGTGGTCGAAGAGGTGTTGTCGGGCGGAGGTGTTGTCGCTCGCTCCACGGTCACCGCCGATGCCGGGAGGGTTCGGGTGATGCAGCGATTCGAACAGGTGGCGGCGGCGATCCGCACCGGTTCAGCACTGCCGGCGAACGTCGATTGTCTCGCCGGCACCATGCTCAAGATCACCGCCGCCGAGGGCGACGCGCTTGTGGGCAACGACACCGAGCTAGCCGAGCGAATCTCGCACCTCAAGCCCGAGTCGTTTCGAAAGTATGTGCAGCGATGCGTCGATCGCATCCGCAAGGACCACGGTCGCGACGCGGCCGAGCGCGAGCGGCGGGCTTCGTCGGCCCATGTCGCTCCCCGGCGGGACAGATCGGGGTATCGGTTGGTGTTCGATGCCGAGACCGAGCGCGGAACGGCGGTGTTCAATGCGGTCCGCAACGAGCGGCGGGAGCTGGCCCGTCGGCTCGGGGATCACGATCTCACTCGAGAGCAACTCACCGTGCAGGCTGTCCACGATCTGATCGTGCGGGGGTCCGCAGTCGACGCCGAGCAGTACTCGTCACGACCCACAGTTGTGGTCAATGTCCTCTCTGACCGGGACACATTGACGCACGGTCCACACGATCACTCGATCTCTGAGACCTTCGACGGCCAGCATCTCTCACCGTTCGGCGTTGGGCGGCTGTGTTGCGACGCTGTCCTTCGCAGACTGGACACTGCGGCCGACATCAACATTGGCGTAGCACGGGCATCTCGAACCGCAACGGCCGAACAACGGGCGGCGCTACGAACGCTGTATCCCACGTGCCCGCTCAGTGGCGCAGTGTGGTCGTCGATCGAGGTCCATCACATCGTCGAATGGGACGATGGCGGCGAGACCAAGCTCTCCAATCTTGTGCCGATCTCGTCGTACTGGCATCACAAGATCCACGACGCCGGCTGGAGGCTCGAGATGGAATCCGACCGATCACTTCGCTTGTACCGCCCAGACGGGACACTGCACCGAACGGTCGACCCGCCGACGCCGATCACCAGCAGCCACGTACTCGCGGCATGACCGCCAAAGATGTTCCGCCCCTATGCGACATCGAAGCCTCGCTCCCGACCAGATCCCGCAAGGGGCGAGCCCCGGGCTAACAGGGCTCACAGCATTTCGCCAGCCCTCGTCTGAGGCGACTGGAGAAACCGAAGATGCCAACTCGGCTCCGCCCGAGCAATGGATCTTCGACCGCACGGCATCTTGACAACTGAATATGGAACCCCTCGGCCCGGCTGCTCGGCGCCAGGGTCTGCAGGCAGGCGATACAGTCGCAGCCGTGAAGGCGTTGGAGTTTCAGCGGAACGAGACACGCTATGTCGCCGCAGCCGTAGCTTCACGCTTGCGTCCCGGCAGCGGCGCCCGCCCGTCTCCGCTGAAGATGGTAGAACGCAGGCCCCCCGAGATTCCCGATGAGGGCTGGCAACGAATCCAAACCCTGCTCACCGGCATCTGCGGCAGCGACCTCGCCACCGTCGAAGGCCGGTCGGCTCGGTACTTCGGTCCGTGGGTCTCCTTCCCGTTCGTGCTCGGCCACGAGGTAGTCGGGCTCGACGAGAAGGGGAACAGAGTGGTGATCGAGCCGGTCCTCGGTCATGAAGCTCGGGGCTTCGAGCCGCCGTTCGAGGGGGCCGCTCCCGGCGACGGCGATGACTACCGGCACATCGTGTGCGGTCACATCAAGCCCGGGATCCAGATCGGATATTGCGCCTCCACCGGCGGTGGGTGGTCCACCGAGTTCGTGGCCCACAAGAGCCAGATCCGCAAGGTGCCCAAGCGCCTCAGCGACGAAGCGGCGGTGATGATCGAACCAACCGCGGTGGGCGTTCACGGAGCCTTCAAGGCGCAGGTGAAAGAGGGCGACACGGTGGCGGTCATCGGGGCTGGCACGATGGGCCTTGCCGCCGTCGCAGCGCTTCGGGCCTACACCGCCGCCGGAGAGATCATCGTGGCAGCCAAATACCCCGAGCAGAAGGAACTCGCCGCCGATCTCGGCGCGAACACCGTGGTCGACCCCGGTGAGATGATGCGGGCGGTACGGCGGTCGACGAATAGTTTCGCAATCGGGGACGATCTCAGCGGTGGCGCCGACGTCACCATCGACGCGGTCGGGTCCGGGGCCACGATCGATCAGGCCATCGGAATCACGCGGCCCCGGGGACGGGTCGTCTTGGTCGGCATGCCGGGAACCGAGTCGGTCGATCTCACGGCGTTGTGGCACCGCGAGACCGAGCTGGTCGGGGCATATACCTACGGCACTGAAACCTTGGGCGACGGGTCGACCGAGCGCACGTTCAAACTCGCCACCGACCTGGTCGGTAAGGCCAAACTTGATCGGCTTGTGTCGCAGACCTACCCGCTCGAACGGTACGACGAGGCTCTGGACCACGCCGTCAACGCTGGTCGCCGAGGTGCGATCAAGATCTGCTTCGATCTGCGGTGATGTTCGGTGGCCGGTTTCACTGACCAGGCGCTCACCGACGCGGTGCTGGCGGCTGGCCGCGAGGCAGGCCTGGTGGCGGTCGGCGTGACCACCAGCGAAATCCTCGAACCGGCGCGGCACGTGCTGCACACGCGCAAAGCCGATGGCCTGGCGTCGTCGATGGCCTTCACCTACCGTAATCCCGACCGCAGCACCGATCCCCGGTCGAGCTTGCCGAGCGTGCGGTCGATCGTGGCGGGCGCCTGGGACTATCGCCGGGCGGCGCCGAGCCAACCGATCGAACCCGCCGCGGGGCGGGTGGCCCGCTATTCGTGGGTCGATCACTACGACGATCTTCGCCGGGCGTTGGCATCGATCGGGTCGGTACTCACCGATGCGGGCTTTCGGGCGGTGATCAAGGCCGACGACAACGCTCTGGTCGACCGGAACGTTGCCTGGCGGGCAGGACTGGGATGGTACGGGAAGAACTCCAATCTGCTCGTGCCCGGCG
>JABDJU010000073.1 GCA_013003325.1 Acidimicrobiales bacterium | reverse complement strand
GAACTGCCCGGGGAGACGGTGCTGGTGGTCGAAGATGCCCACTGGATGGACGAGGCATCCCAGGTTGTCCTGAACCGGCTGGAACGAGCCTCGCTCGAAAACCCCTGGGCCATGGTCGTGACCCGCCGACCCCGGGACACCGGCTTCATGCCATCGGACCCCCTCCTGATCGAACTGGGTCCAATCGAAGATGAGGCGGTCGTCGGGGCAATCGTGCAGGCCACCCCGTCGGTGCCGCTCCGTCCTGACGACGTGGCGCGGATCGCCAGCCGCCTCGGCGGCAACCCGCTGTTCCTGGTAGAGATCACCCGGGCCATCGAGGCAAGGGGGGAGATGGTGGCGGTTCCCGACTCGGTCGAGGAGGTCATGGGGGCCCGGGTCGACGAGCTCGAACCTCTCCCCCGCCATCTCCTGCGTAGCGCGTCGGTGCTCGGCCTAAGCTTCCGGCCCTCGATTCTCAGCGAGGTCCTGGGCGAGGAGGTTGCATTCACCACCGCCATCAGCAAGCAGCTCAGGGAATTCCTCGAACCAGAAGGCCGTGAGCGCATCCGCTTCAGGCACGCTCTGCTGCGGGATTCGCTGTATGCGTCGCTGTCGTTCAAGCGACGGCGCGAACTCCATCTTCGAGCCGGCAGGGCAATTGAACGAGCGGCCGGAAAGGACTCGGCGGCGGTCGCCCACGTGCTCGATCGTCACTACCTCGAGGGTCACGACTTCGAGCGGGCATATCGTTTCGCCCTTCTGGCCGGCGACGAAGCCAAGTCACAATACGCCAACGTCGAGGCGGCGGTGCATTATCGCCTGGCCCTCGACGCCCTCCGCCAGATCGATCACGAGCCGGGCGACCAAGCCCGGATTTGGCGCTCTCTCGGCGACGTGCTCCAACTGGCCGGTCGCTACAAGCCAGCCGCCGACGCCTACCAACGATGCCAGCGGCTCCTGTCCGAACCGGTCGAAAAAGCCGACGTTCTGCTAGCGAGGGCTCATTCCGCAGCCCAGGCCGGCGCCTACAAGTCCGCTCTTGCCCTGATCACGCGGGGCCGGAAGGCGCTGGCCACCGACCTTCGACCGCTGGCCCGCAAGGCGGACGCCAGGCTGGCGGCCTACGCCAGCACCACTCGTATCTATCAGCAGCAACCCGAGAAGGCGCTGGCGGCAGCCACCGAGGCCATCGAGGCGGCTCGGATGGCCGATGAGCCGGCCGCCCTGGCCGAGGCGATGGAACGCCATGACATCGCGCAGCTGATCCTGGGACGGTTCGACGAGGCCCGCTACCTCGAGGAGGCTGCCCGGATCTTCGCCGAGCTGGGCGATCTCGCGTCGCTGGCCTCGGCCACCAGCGCACTGGGCGGCCAGGCTTACCTGCTCGGTCAGTGGTCCAAAGCCCGTGAATACTACGAGGAGACCCAGCGCACCGATGCCATGACCGGCAACGAGGCTGGCAGCGCGTCGGCGGCCGCAAATGTGGCCGAGGTGCTGGTGAACCAGCGTCGCTTCGACGAGGCGATCGAAATCCTCACCGGGGCTCGCCGCACGGCGCTGGCATCGGACTACCGCGACCTGCTGCCCTTCGTCGGACTCAATCTCGGCCGAGCCCTCGCCGGCGCCGGCCAACTCAGCGAGGCCGAAGCGGCGTTGCGAGAAACGATCGAGGAGGCCCAGTCGCTCGGCCAGCCGATGAGTGTGGCCGAGGCTCAGCTCGATCTGGCGTCGGTGCTGGTCGATCGAGGTGATCTGTTTGGGGCCCGGGCCGTGTCGGAGAAGGTGTCGCTCGAGATGCGGGAGCGTTTCGGGCCGGCTGCCGCCCTGGCCGCGGCCAAGTGTGAGCTGGCCCACGACGGTCGAGGTGCCGCGTTCAGTTCGGCCACGGGATCGATCGATCGACTGCGGGAGACCGTGGCCGACTTCGAGCTGATGCCGCTGCTGCTCTTCACCCGGTCGGTAGCCGACGACGAATCAGCCAGGTCGTCGATCTCCTCCGAGATCGACGATCTGGCCGACCGTTACGACATTGTGATCAACACCCCGGTGACCGCCGGGATCTGACCCGTTCCTACCGCCAGTGCGGGTCGTCCTCGCCGTAGACATCGAACGCCGCCGTTACAAGGGTTCCGTCGGGATCGCTGACGTTGACCTCGTACACACACCAGGTGGCGGCCTTGCCATCAGCGTCCAGTGAAGACGGCAGCGTCGTCGAGTCCAAGAGGTTGTTCTCACACCATTGCATGGGCACGAATGGGTCAGGACCGTCGCCGTCCCTGTCGTATTCGATCCAGTCACTCGACGAGACCGGTTGGCCTTCTGTAACGGTCTTAGTGATCACACCCATGTAGCGGGCTCCGTTGCCCTCGGGCTCGAACTCGATCACAGACCCGTCGACCCGGAAGCTATAGGGCTTCAGGTCGCAGTCGGGATCGGTAGCTGGATCACCGAGTCTGGTGATCACACCGCCAAGGGTGGAAACCCCGGTGCTGATCTCGTCACCGCAGGCCAAGATCCCGTCTGGGGCGTCGGTCAGGTGGAGGACAGTGGGTCCACCGGGTCCGGACGCCGGCCAGTCATCGCCGCCTTGCAGCGACACCTTCCCGTCGAAGTCCTCGGTGATCGTAAACGTGTTGAACGGCGAGTCCGATTCGATCGTCCAGAAACAGTTGTCGCTCTCGGCCGAATTCGGTCCGGAAGAGGACTGCGGGTTGCAGTACGCCTCTGGGTCAGCCGATGTCGACAAAGGCGTGTTGTCAACACCAGAGGTGCCCGCCGGGATCTGGGATCCGGTCAGCAGTGTGAACGTTCCGACGACCACACTGTCGCCGTCGGCGTCAACGAATGATGCGGTGAGGGTGAGGCCGGCGTCTTGCAGCAACTCCAGATCGATGTCGGCCTTGTAGATGGCCTGATCGTCAGCGACCGGATCGGAGCCGAGCGAGACCTCGAGTACCTCTGCGCCATCAACCTGGCCGCAGTCCTGTCCGTTGCCCTTGCTCTTGATGCCGATGCTGCCGCTCACGAGTCCGACGCTCTTCGATCCGTCGAACGCGAGGACATCTGTTCCGGTCGACAACGTGCACCCTTGACCATTGGCGAGGGTCTGCGTCGCACCCGTTACAGAGTACGTGACCGACGTGCCGTCGATCGTCACCGTTCCGGTTTCTACGAACGTGCCCGCCTCCACCGGTACTCCCAGAGCGCCTCCAAAGCCGAGGGCAATTGCTACCATCCCGGCGAGGAATAAGGCGCAAGTTCCGATCAGCGCAATCCGCTCCTGCTGACGAGTTCTCATCCGCGACCTCCACTGCCCGTTTCTCGGACCCTAATACATCCTGTGTCCAGGCAAAAGCGAAACTTTCAGGAAGCACGACGCAAGCCGGTCCCAACACGCACCGCATAGGTGGGTCTGACGCAAACTCGCCACATGCGTCTCGAATTGATCGTGCTTCAAGTCACCCGCGGCGGCGGTGTTGTTCGTCTACCTAGACAAACTAAAACTATGGAGGAAGTCATGAAGCGAATTGATGGCCGGCTGATTTCAGCAGCCGCCGTACTGGGCTGGGTAGGGGTCGGCGCCTACGGGGTGTGGGAAATGGCAGGGGAACATACGGGCGACAGCTGGCAGGTGCCGTACCTCTTGTTCTCGATCTCGCTCTTCATCGCAGTGGCGGCAACGGTTGCGTTCTGCTGGACCCTGTCGCACTCGAGCATGCGCCCCACACTGCGGGCGGTGGGTATTGGTGTGGGCGTGTTGGCAGTCGTATCGTCGGCGGTCGCCTGGGCCATGCCTCTGTGGGCGACACTTCTGGCAATCAGTTGCACGCTGTTCGCCGTTGCCGCACCGGCCAAAGTTCGGTCCGGCATGGTCGCCCTCGCGGGAGCCCAACTGGTTGGCATGACTGTGATGTTTGCGGCAATCACCGCCGAGCTTGGCCGTCGGGACAGTTACGGCGACTACCCGGTCGCCTTCGGTCTCGGCAACACAACCATCGGCGTCGGGACCGTGCTCGGGTTGGCCCTTCTCACCCGTATCGCCGGCACCACACCGGACAAGCCAGCCATCAAAGCCCAACGTCCCCACCACGCCAGCGTCTGAGTTGTGAGACGGCGAGGCAGCGGCCCGCCGCTCCACGGATTCCGGGACAAGTGCTGACTTCCCGGACAAGCGCCGGAAGTGTTGGTCAGCAACACTTTTGCCGCATCTCGTTAGCCGGAGGGCCACTGGGGGCAGGTGGGCTCGTACTCGGCGTCGGTAGGGCCGAACTGTTCCCATTCGGTTTGGGTGAGGTTGCGCCCGGCCGCCTCGCAGGCGATGTCGTACCAACCGCCGGGATCGGTGTTCCAGAACTGCAGGTTGTCATCGCGGACGGTCACGAGCTGGGGATAGTCGGCGGAGGCGAAACCCCTTGCCAAGAACCCCGGGTCATTGGGAAACGCTCCGGCGAGGGCTCGTTCCTCCACGTTCCAGAGTCGCGGGTTCCCGTCCTTGACGGTAAGAAGGTAGCGGCTGTCTTTGCTCCAGATTGGTCCGTAGCCAAGTTCCTCGACCGCGCCGCCACCGGTCTCGATCGAGAACAGAATCTCCAGTGAATCCGGATCCCGAATGTCGAGACTGGCGTTGCCGTCTCGGCTGGCGAGATACCGGCCATCAGGCGAGTACGCGACCTCCAGAATGCCGCCTGAGTGAGCTGGATCAGGCTCCCAGGTGTCGATCACGCCCCAGCTTTCAGTGTCGAAGCGCACGGCAAGGCCGTCGGTAAAGGTGAGAATCAACTGGGAATCGTCGACCGACCAAGCACTCGCATAAAGAACTCGATCTGAGTTGGATTCTTGTCCGACGAAATCGGTCAGCACGCCTGAGTCAACGGTCTCGCCGCTGCGCAGATCGAATACCAGGAACGTTGGCTCGCCCTCGACAAGGTCCGGGTCTTGGGGTGAAAAGAACCGCGTGCCGTCATTGGACCAGGAGTCCCCGAACCATTGCAGGCTACTGACGCCAAGGTCCGCGCCCGTCTCCCGGTTGATGAACGAGACCGCCGAATCCAAGTAAATCATGTCAACATCAGCAGGCACCGGAGCGCCTTGGATCGGAGCGTTCGGCGGGATATTTGGCAGTTCAGTATCTCGAGGTCGCGACCCGGTCAGATCAATTGCACGAGAAACGCCACCGAACAGCGAGTAGACGAACGCCTCGGAAGCATCGTACGTCTGGCTTACCAAACCCGCCCCTCGTCGAGGAGCCGAGGAGGTGACGAGACTCCGGCCGTCGAGTGCGACAAGACGGATTCCTTCCGATGACGCGATAGCAGCAACGCCACCATCGGGTCCGACCGCCATGTATCTGGGGCCCGAAGTTCCAGTGAGGATCCCGCTCCTACCCTCTGCCGGCTCCTTTGCGGTTCCAAACTTGATCAAACCGTCAGTCGCAAGGGCCATAATCGGTTCGTGCGGTATCGACACGATGTTTGCTGCAGCGACTCCGCTTTGATCCGCCCTGCCCATGGCAAAGTCGTCCTGCATTCCGATCTGCTCCAATTCAGGGTCGAACCGGTACAGAAGACCCCATGCGCGCACCAGGATCGTTCCGTCGTGAAGAAGGTCGACGTACCGGGCTCCGCCAGCAACGGTCCCGTCGTTCAGATCCAATAGGGGTACAGCACGATTGACTCGTTCACCACTTCTTGCATCAAACGAATGGACCTCGCTTCCGCCGATCGCCACAACCAGAGACCGATCAGACGGTCCCGACACCCATTCAACATCGGTCGTCCCCGCCGACAGAACGTCGGCTGTAAAAGCCGGCAAGAAGCTCGGCTGAAGCTCGGGAAACCAGACGACCCCGGGGGGAAAGGGTATTTCTTCAAAGTTGGTTGCGGTATAGGTCACCGTTTCCCAGATCTGCGAACCAGTCTTCAGATCAAACACCCGGACGGTTCTGTCAACAGAACCGACGGCAAGTTGATCTGTGTTCGGGCTCAGTGCGATTCCATTAACTGTTGACGTCGTTCGAACGCGGGTGTGCTCACCACTTGCGATATCCAGAACATAGATCTCGCCGTCGCTCAGGCTCACAGCGAACGTGTTGCCTTCAACATCGAAGGGCTTCGGCGCCTTTTCCCATTCCAACAGCGATGCGCCGAGCGGCGAGGGCAGATCAATTCGGTCCACTCGTTCGCCCGACTCGGAATCGAAGATGTCGATCCACTC
>JABDJU010000024.1 GCA_013003325.1 Acidimicrobiales bacterium | reverse complement strand
GGCGCCGGACCTTTGGTCCGGCGCTCCTCATTCCAGAGCGATCTGGGCCGAAAGGACCATGTGTATTGGGACTGGCTCAGCGCGGCGAAGTTTGTCGCGGCCGGCGCGATCCTGTTCGGCCTCGGATGGGTCTGGCAAACGCGCCAGGACGTCCTGGATGCCTACACCGCCCAAACGAACATCGATGAGGTACAGATCCCCCCGTTGAGCCTCAGCGCCGCCACGATCCCCGATGCCGAACAAGGTCGGTCGTTCTCACTGGCGGTGGCCCCCGATCTCGCCGATGCCAGTCCAGCCCGATTGGCCTACCTCGAACCCGAGTCGACCCCGGCGGCGATATCGGCTGGTTCGTCGAGCCTCTCGGGCAAGGTCGTCGGGTTGGCCGCCGACGACACCGGCGGCCGAGTGCTCCTCACCCGGGTCACGAGCGGAGGGGCCGGCGAGGTGTCGGTGCCCATCGAGGACGACGGGTCGTGGAGCGCCCGCAACATCGTCGGTGGTCGCTATCGGGTGCGAGCGTTCGTTCCGTCCCTCCGAGCGTCGAATGGATCCACCGTGTTGTTTTTGCGTGACGATCAGGACCGGAAAGTGAATCTCGCGGTGACCACTCCACCTCAGGATCTCGTGCTCGACGTCGTCGGCACCGAGGACGTCGTGATCGGGTCGGAGTCGGTGGCAGCGGTCACTGTTGGCCGCCAGGTCGTCACCCCCGACGGCCGCTCGGTTGTGTCGCCCGTCGCCGGGCTCGACGTCCAGGCCACGTTCTCTCCGATCGTGTCGCTGCTGTCCGCCGACACCTCTACCACCGACCAAGGTGGCGCGGTTCGCTTCCTCGTTCGATGTGACCTCGCTGGCACAGCCGCAGTCACGCTGGTCGCCGGCGAACAGCGGGCCGTGCTGACGATCCCGCCCTGTCTGACGCCCGAGCAGAAGGCCGAGCTGGAAGAGGTCGATGATGGCTAGGCCGGACCGATTCGCAGAACGACGGGGAACCGGGCTCGCTCTCGGGCTCATCCACACCGGAACGGCGCTGGGCCTGGCGCTGTTCGTGTTGCCCCCCGTCGTCATGGTGGTCGGTGCGCTCACGTTGCTGAAGGCACCACTGCCCGGAGACCTCCCCGAGGAGCGTCCCGACTTGATCGCCAAGCCGACGATCATCGTCGACTCCGGCGGGAACGAGATCGGGCTTCTTCGGGGCTTTGAACAAACCGTCGACATCAAACAGGCCGATGTTCCGCGGGTGATGAAGCAGGCGATCGTCGCCATCGAGGATCAACGGTTCTGGGAACACGACGGAGTCGACCTCGAAGGCGTTGCCCGCGCCGCCCGGGTGAACCTGGAGGCCGGCGGGATCGCCCAAGGCGGATCGACGATCACTCAGCAGTACGTGAAGAACGTCTACCTCAACCCGGACCAGACCTTCGAACGTAAAGCCCGCGAGGCGCTGCTCGCCGCCGAACTCGAGCAGGTGATGTCGAAGGAAACGATCCTGTTCCGTTACCTGGAGACCAGCTACTACGGAGCGGGCGCCTACGGCATAGGGGCTGCCGCCGAGGTGTATTTCGGCAAGTCGATTCGAGACATCGATGTTTCCGAGGCGGCGACGCTGGCCGGAATCGTGCGGGCACCGTCGCGGCTTAGCCCGCGGGAAGACGTGGACGCAGCCGACGCCCGCCGCCGGCTGGTGCTTCAGGCCATGCTCGACCAGGGCTACATCGACGAGGAGGAGTTCGAACGCGAGGCGGCCAGGACCCTGTGGCTCGTCGAGAACGGGGAGCCGCCGTCCGGGCCGGTCACCGTGGTCGTTCCGCTGGAGTCGAAAGGAGCCACTGCTCATCCGTTCTTCGTCGACTGGATCGAGAGCGAGCTTCTCGATCGGTTCGGCGACGAGACGGTCTACCGGGGTGGGCTCACCGTGGAAACCACGATCGATCCGGCCCTGCAGGCTCGCTCGGAGCAGGCGGTACGGGATCGGCTGGGGTCCACCCAGTATCCGGTGGAGATGGCATCGGTGACCCTGGATCACACCACCGGTCATGTGCTCTCCATGGTGGGTGGCCGTGACTACGGCTTCAGCCAGGTGAACCTGGCGATCGGAGGCAGTACCGGTTTCCAGCCCGGATCATCGTTCAAGCCGATCGTGTTGGCCGAGGCGTTCAGTCGGGGGCTCAGCCCGGAGACGAGATATCGGGCGCCGGCCTCGTTCGAGGTGCCTGGATGCTACGGCGAGCAGTGCACGATCGAGAACTACGACTACAAAGACCGGGGCCGCATCGACCTGAGGGAGGCCACCTGGAAGTCGGTGAACACTGTCTTTGCCCAGCTGGTGCTCGATGTGTCGATCCCCGACACCGTGGCCCTGGCCCGAGAACTGGGCATGGAGCGGCTCACCTCCGACCGCGACTACGGGGCCAGCTTGGCCTTGGGTGCGGCCGAGAGCTCTCCGCTGGAGATGGCGTCGGCCTACGGCACCTTCGCCAACCGGGGTGTGCGGATCGAGCCGACCGGGATCCTGCGAGTGCTCGACGACGAAGGAAACGTGTTGCTCGACAACGCGGTCGGCCTCGGTGAGCGCGTCCTCGACGAGGCGGTGGCCGACCACGTGACCGACGTGTTGGTCGGCGTCGTCGTGGAGGGAACCGGCAAACGAGCCGAGGTGGAGGGGTACACGATCGCAGGCAAGACCGGCACAGCCCAGGCGTATCGAGCGGCCTGGTTTGTGGGCTACGACCCCCATCTCACCACGGCGGTGTGGATGGGCCACGCCGACAAGCTGGCCAGCCTGCAGAACATCAACGGCGTCGGCAACGTGACGGGCGGATCGCATCCGGCAATCGCCTTCTCCGAGATCATGGCGGCTGCCCTGGCCGGGATCGAACCAGCGGAGTTCCCCCAGCCTGCTGAGCTGCCGCAGCGAGCCACCAGCCGCGACCAGGTCGTGGCATCCCGTAGCGAGACAGTGGCCAACCCACGATCGTGGGCCCGCACCGTCCAGGCCGACTGCGGCGGCCCATGTTTCTCCAGTGACATCCCGGCACCGGCCTTGATCGCACCGCCGGTCACGCTTCCCCCAACCACGGTTCCAGACACCCAACCGCCATCCGAAACTTCCGCTCCGTCGGTCAATTCTCAGCCCAAACAGGGAGAGTAGTCATGCCCGTTCCCACATCGAATCTGCGTCCTCGACACGACCACCCGCCGCCGTCACCTTCGCACCGCTCGAACCTGATCGAACAGCGGACACCGACCGCGCCGACCCCACCACCACCACCACCACGGATCGACGCGCCCGACACCGGCGGGCCGAACGACACCGGGCTGGGCGAGACCGTGAGTGACCTCTTCGACGAGTTCAGGTCGAAGCTGGCTTCGTTGGACCTTGGGCGCTACGTGCCGCCCCGAAACCGGGACCGAATCGGCGGGGTCGCTCCAACCGTTGAGCCCCCTACCGTATGGCGACGGCTTCGGGATGGCCGGCTGCTCGAGCGTCGCGGTTTCGTTCCGATGAGTCCGGCCCGCGCCAAACGCCGTCACCGAATCCTGCCCCGCACCGTGATCGGTATCTCCTTCATGCTGCTGTCCTTCGCCGTGGGGGCGGCCTTTGCCGGAGCAGGCTTTTACGCCTACTACGACAACCGGCTGGCTGCCAACGAGCAGGAGATCGCTCGCTTCGTGGATGGCTTCGACGATCAGTTCGTCGATGCGTCCGAGGCGCTCAACCAGCTGCGAGCCGATTCGCTGGATCAGATCCGAGACGAGCTTCAACCCCTCGGTGAGTACGTGTCGGAACAGAACGGCGTCGTGAACCTGCCGGCGATGATCGGGGAGTCGGTCTACCAGCTCCGCACCGCCAACGATCGCGGTGTCACCGTGTCCGGCTCGGCCGCCGCCGTCGCCAAACATCAGGGCGGCACCGCCCTCGTCACCAGCTACAGCCTGGTCAAGAGCAGCACTATCGCCCCCGGACCCGGCATCGAACTGATCAAGGGCGATGACACGATTGCCGCCACCCTCTGGTCATGGGATCCGGATCGCGACCTGGCTCTGGTGGTGACCGATGTCGAACTGCCGAGACTCTCCTTGGCCACCGACGATCAGCTCAACCAGGCCTTCGGCGCCAGGATCTTCGCCATGAGCGGTACCGGGGGACAGGGCGCCACGGCCTCACCAGGCACCGTGCTCGACCGTTCGAGCTTCGGGATTCAGCACACCGCCGCCGTCGGCGAGCTGTTCAACGGCGGTCCGATCGTGTCCAGCGACGGAACCTTGGTCGGTGTCGCCAGCGCGTCGTATGCACCGCTCGGCGTTCGAGGGGGAGAAGTACGCTTCGCTCCCGACCTCAGCGGTCTCTGTTCCCGATTGCTCAACTGCGCCGACCCGGTCGAACCGGAGGCCGTCGACGAGCCGGGCGGCTAGATCGGGAGGGGACCTACTAACCTGGCGGGATGATTTCTCAAACCGGTCTCCTGCTCGGCGGCGCAGGCCTCATGCTGGCACTGATCGCAGTCATCATCGACCGCCTGAACTTCCCCCAGCGCCGGTTCATCCCCAAGCGGGTGTGGACCTACGGCGAAGGGCCTTTCCGAGACCGCACCGGAGCCCACATCGTGGAGATTTGGGAAGACGAGGAGATCTGATGGTCGCCAGCGTTCGCGACCGGGTTTCCGATATAGACATCAATCCATTCGATGACCCCAGTGCAACTCAACACAAGGTTGGTGTGCTGAAGGCGGGCAAGCTGGTTTTCAACCGCTTCGGCCGCCACAACGTCACGGTAATTGCGGCCGGAATCGCCTTCTATGCGCTGCTGGCGCTGCTGCCAACCTTGATTGCGATGACGAGTCTTTACTCGCTGGTCAACGATCCTCAGGAGATCCTCGATCAGGTCTATGATCTCGCCGCCAATCTCGATGACGATACGAGAGAGCTGGTTGAGAGCTTTGGCGATGCGGCCGTCGGCGGCACCGACGGCGTAGCGCCCGACAGAGACTCCTTTAGCGTCGGTGGTCTCGTCACCGTGATCGTAGGCGTGTTGATTGCGTTGTTCTCCGCCTCGGGCGCAACCCAGAAGCTGATGAACATCGTGAACGTTGCGTACGAGGCCCACGAGAGCCGCAGCGGCTTAGTCCTGCGAGGATTGGCGTACCTTTTCACCGCTCTTGGGATCGTTTTTGTCGTTGTGCTGGTTGGCCTGCTCGGCGTGATCCCGGCGATCGCTGCGGCCGCCGACCTCAGCGGGCCCTTCGAAACGCTGGTGAACGTCGGCACCTACCTGGGTTTGGCGATCCTGTTTCCGGCTTTTCTCACGCTTCTCTACCGCTACAGCCCCGACCGCGCCAAACCTACGCCATGGGTCAACAAAGGAGCGGCCGTGGCGATGGTCTTGTGGGTTCTGTTCGCGATCGCATTCAGCTTCTACGCCCGGAACATCGGTAGCTTCGGAGCCGCGTATGCTCTGCTCGGCGGCATCGCTGGCATCATCATCTTTTTCCAACTCACGGCCATCTCCATCATCATTGGTGCCGAGGTCAACGCCGTGCTCGAGAACCCAGCCAACGCCAAGGTTCCTGTCGAGGCTGCGGCCAGAACCGTCGCGCCCGCCGCGATGGCCGCACCGGTCGTGCGCATGAACGCCAGTTCCCGGCCCATTTCCAAGAAGGCGGTGCCGGTACCCAAGGAGCCGATCAGTTTCGGCAAGGCCCTCGCCGGGTTGGCGGCTCTGTTCTTCATCGGGCGGAACACCTGACTCATCATCGGCTCGACGCCGTGCGGCCGGCCATCGAGCGGTTGGTCGACGCCACCACGGGGATCGACCGATGGTGCTCTGCCCCCGACTGGACCTTCAGCACCCAGCTCGGGTTCGCCCCCAACGTCGAGCCGTTCGTGCTCGGCGACCTCGAGCGGTGGGCTGTGGTCTTGGCCGAGTTCCGAGATGAGGCCGGCCAACCGGTGTTGGGTGGGCTGGAGCCGCTGTGGGGATTCGCCTGTCCGCTGCTGCTGCCCGAACCTGAGGAGCACGCCTTTGAATTTGCCGAGCAGCTGGGCCGGCGGGCCGGCTGGGACCGGCTCGTCATCGCCGGACTCGACGCACAGTCCGACCTCTACTTCCACACGGTCAGAGCCCTTTCGACCATCGGCACGGTCT
>JABDJU010000063.1 GCA_013003325.1 Acidimicrobiales bacterium | reverse complement strand
GTCGAGTTTCACGTGGTGCAGGATCAGGGCCGCACGGCGACCCGGGTCGACCACAGCAGCAGAACCTGTGAGATGACCTTCGAGGCAGGTGCGGTACAGCGCATCGGGATGGGAGGCGCAGAAGTCGAGGATTTGGTCGCGAAACGCCCGCTGGTCATCGTCGACGATCTCAACACTCTCGATCTGGCGTAGTGCGTTGCCTAGGCCGGCGGACATTCCGGCAAGATACTGCTCAGGCGCGCAGGTCCAGCACCGGTTGGGGGGTGAATCCGATCTCGTCGAAGGTGGCCTGGGCCACAACTGCAGCGGCCAGGGTGCTCCAGAGGTCGGTGCGTTCCAGTGATGGCATCGTGGCCTTCTCGCCTCGCAGCAGTCCGGCCAGCGTGGGAAGCCAGACAACTTGTCCATCGACCACGGCAGGGCGGCGGTCGGTGCACTGGGAGGCGAACATGATTCTCCTATCGGGGCGCTGGGCTGTTCTCCGTACGGGCCGAAGGGCCCAAATGAACAGACGCAATACCCATCAACGGTGGGCGCCCAGCAGGACAAACTGCAGGTTCGCTGGCAGACTGAGGCCGTGACCGGCGCCGCTCGGACCCTGATCCTGCTGTTGGCGGCTGCCCTCACCGCCTGTTCGACCGACTCGGGGCGAGATGAGTTGGTCGTGTTCGGTGCCGCATCGCTCACCGATGCTCTGATGATGGCAGAGTTGGCGTTCGAGACAGCCAATCCCGAGGTCGACATCAAGCTGAACCTGGCCGGCAGTTCGTCGCTGCGGGAACAAGTGCTCGGCGGAGCAAGGGCCGACGTCGTGATTCCTGCCAACCTGGGCATCATGGACGAGTTGGTCGAACGCGATGAGGTCGACGCCGGCCAGATCTCGATCGTCGCCACCAACGGTCTGGCGATCGCCGTCGCGCCCGGGAACCCGGGCAACATCGACAGCGCCGCCGACTTCGCCCGGTCCGAACCGTTTCTCGGTGTCTGCCACCCCGCCGTGCCATGCGGTTCGCTGGCCTATGAGCATTTCTCGGCGAGAGGGATCACGCCTTCGATCGACACCGAGGAACCCGACGTGCGAGCACTGCTTACCAAGGTGATCGAGGGCGAATTGGATGCGGGCATCGTGTACGAGTCCGACATCGTGGCCGCCGACGGTGCGGTGGACGGGATCCTGATGGACGCGCCCGAGGTGAGCTACCCGGCAGCGGTCACGGAGCGGTCTTCGCAACCGGAACTGGCCGACCGTTTCATTGCGTTTCTGAGATCGCCCGATGGCCAGAAGATCTTCACCGATGTCGGGTTTCGTCAGCGATGAGCCGCACCATCAAAGACCGGCCGCCAGGACTTCTCGTTGCGCTGGCGGCGATCGCCATCGCCCTGTTTGGGCTGCCCCTGCTCGGGTTGGTCACCCGCACCCCCTGGACCGAGCTCGGTTCGATACTCACCTCCGACGTGGTGATCGATGCGCTGTGGCTGTCGGTGGTCACCTCAATCGCCGCCGCTGCCCTGTCTCTGGTCTTCGGTCTGCCGCTGGCGTGGCTGCTGGCTCGGGTTGAGTTCCGGGGCCGTGACGCGGTGCGGGCTCTTGTGACGCTGCCGATGGTGTTACCGCCAGTCGTCGGTGGCACGGCGCTCCTGTTGGCCCTTGGACGACGCGGAGTGGTGGGCGAGCCGATCAACGACGCCACCGGCTTTCTGCTGCCGTTTTCGATCTGGGGTGTGATCCTGGCCAACACCTTCGTGGCGATGCCGTTCCTGGTGATAACGGTGGAGGGAGCGTTGCGCAATCTGGACCCTCGGTTCGAAACCGCAGCAGCCACACTAGGGGCGGGGCCTTTGACGGTTTTCAACCGGATCACGGTGCCGGCGATCCTGCCCGCCCTTCGGGCCGGCACGGTGATCGCTTGGGCTCGCTCGCTCGGTGAGTTCGGGGCCACCGTCACCTTTGCCGGCAACCTGCAGGGCCGCACCCAAACCCTTCCCTTGGCGGTGTTCGTCGCCCTTGAATCGGACCGGGACACGGCGGTGGCCATCAGCTTGCTGATGGTGGTGATCTCGTTCGTGGTGCTCATCAGCCTGCGGGATCGGTGGTGGAGCACCCGATGACCGTCGTCGCCAACATCGTTGCCCAACGGGACGATTTCACCCTCGACCTCAACCTCCGGATCGACGACGGAGAGACCGTGGTGTTGCTCGGGCCGAACGGTGCCGGCAAGTCGACCACTGTTGCCGTGCTGGCCGGGCAACTGCCGTTAGCGTCGGGTTTCGTCGCCTTCGGCGACACCACGATCGACGACAGCAACGACATCTTCGTCCCACCTCGCGACCGCCGGGTGGGCGTGGTCTTCCAGGACTACCTGCTGTTCGAGCACATGAACGTGCTCGACAACATCGCCTTCGGCATCAACACCCGAGGCGCTCGGATGGCCGACGCCCGCACCGATGCGGGGCGATGGGCTACCCGGTTCGGGGTCGGTGGACTGTTGGCCAAGCGGCCCAGCGAGCTGAGCGGCGGACAGGCCCAGCGGGTGGCGCTGGCCAGAGCGGTAGCAATGCAGCCCCGGTTGCTGCTCCTCGACGAACCGTTGGCCGCTCTCGACGTGGAAACCAGGGCGGCGACCCGAAGAACGCTAGCTCAGCATCTACGTGAGTTCGAAGGGCCCCGGCTGGTGATCACCCACGATCCCACCGATGCGTTCCTGCTCGGCGATCGGATCTACGTGCTCGAAGACGGGAAGGTGACCCAGGAAGGGACCCCGGAGCGCATCCACAGCCATCCGGCTACCAGCTACGTGGCGGCGGTGGCGGGTACCAATCTGCTCACCGGCCGGAACCATGGTGGCGCGCTCGCTCTCGACGATCTTGATTTCGAGTTGCGGACGTCGAACACCCAGATCGAGGGCGATGTATTGATCACCGTGCACCCTCGAGCCGTCGCACTGTTCACCGACGAGCCGCACGGATCGCCTCGCAACACTTGGCTCACCACGATCGATTCGGTCGACCCGCTCGGAGACACGACCCGCGTGTTCTTGGCCGACCCGTTGCCGATCGCTGTGGATATCACTCCGGCATCGACTGCAGCTATGGGGTTGGCGCCGGGGGTGCGTGTGTGGGCATCAGTGAAAGCCACCGAGGTAGCGGTGGCTGCGGTGGGCTCGAACTAGACCCGCACTGGCCTCATTCTCGGTTTGGGAAGAGTGGGCCGTCGGTGAAGAGTCCGGTGAGGGGTGTGGTGGGGCCGTGGTCGTGTCGGTGTTTCCATCGATGGTGGAGCCGACACCGAAGTTGTCCGTTGGCGACCAGCGTTGGCCCGCCCTCCGACCACGGTTTGAGGTGGTCGTAGTCGCACTGTTTCACCGGTTTGCGGCAGCCGGGGTGCCGGCAGTGGGTGTCCCGCAGGCGGATCATCCGCCGCTGATTCACGGTGAAGTGTCGGCCGGCGGGGGTGTCATCGGCCAGGCCACCAGATCGACTGAGCCGGTGGTGTCGGACTCGGGAGTGGGGTGCGATCGAGCGCACCACCGCCGGGGGGATCAGGTTCCCGCCAGCGGTGCGGGGATAGTGAACCGACCCGAACCCGAGATCAGAATGAACCGGTGTCTTGGAGGCTCGATGAGGTCGGCCTAACAGGTACTTGAACGACGCCTCGGCGATATCGACCCCAGCTGGGAGCGTGTCGCCGTGGTAGCCGTGAACGGTGCCATCGTCGGAATCGTCGGCAGGGACCAGCACCTCGAGATGCGGTCGCACCGTGCCTTCGCCGTCGGGGTTCAGCACCAACCCGATCAACGCGTCGTGATTGGCTTGGGCTGGGGTCAACGACTCATCGCCGGCATGGAGCTGTTCGGCGTTGTCTGTGATGGTGTTCATCACCTGCTCGCCCAACAGAGGGTCTAGTACGCCGGTGACGTGCACGTTGGAGAACAGGTCGGGTTGCAGGATCAGGTGCCGCCGGGCCTGGGCCTCTAGGAACTCTTCTAGATGTTCGTGCGGGTCAGCGGCTGCCACCCAGCACCGCAACGCGTACTCAAACTGCTCCGGGGTGCCGAGTGTGGCCAACGTGGCCAACGACGGCTCAGCCGCCTGGACCTGATCAGAGTTCGCTTTGTTAGCCCACTTGGTCATCACGTCGACGTGGCCCAACGTAATCTGCCCGGCCAGCAACGCAGTGTGAAACGAGGGGAACCGGTGAACGGCTAGACCCCCACGGCGGATACTGGCCGCCCGGTGCCGAGACAACCGGCCTTTCGCATTGAGCAGACCGATCATCGTGGACTCGCCCTTGGTGTACGAGACCGCACCCCGCTCGCCCAGCGCCATGAACCGGCCCGCCACCGCAGCCAGCCGTTCAGACTCGGCAGCCAGCACGACCACAATGTCGGCTAGCTCCTCACGAGACAACGACAGCAGCTCGGTCGAGGACACATCGAACACGCGCTCAGCGATCTCGCCGAGCACCCCCAACTCACAATCCAGAATCGTTGAACCGGACTCGAAACTTCCCGCCAAGGAATCCATACCCCAACCCTACGCAGAGGGTGTGACAACGTTCGGCCCCGCACCGCTCCCGACGTTGGCCTCTGTACATGCGATCTGGACAGGAGTACATCAGAAGCGACCCCTCGATGAGGCCCAGCTATGAGCGACCACACGGCTTTTCCCCAACATCGGCGCCGCACTACCCCTGCAAGCGTCATCGGTCTGCTCGCGCTGACACTGGTGGCAAGCCTTGCTCTCAGCGGTGTCACCCCGATTACAGACGTGGTCGCCGCCAGTCCGACCGAAGACGCCGAGTTTGAGGTGGCACTCGTGGCGGATATCTGGTCGGGACCGGCGTCCAGTAAGCCGGCTCCGTCCAACGACATGGCGGCCCTCGGTGACCAGGTGCTGTTCCTGGCCAACGACGGAATCCATGGGCAGGAACTGTGGGCCTCTGACGGGACCGCAGCGGGAACCAGGCTCGTGAAAGATATCGCCGGGGTCGACTACCAGCCGGTTCCGCCGCAATTCGCGATGCTGGGCGAACAGGTGATCTTCAGGATCTACACCGAGGACCTCGGTGTGGAGTTGTGGAGCAGCGACAGCACCGAGGAAGGCACGATGCCGATCAGTGATCTGATGCCCGGCCCGGAAGGAAGCTGGCCCGATGAGCTGACGGTGGTGGGCCAGGCGGTTGCCTTTCGAGCGCTCATCCCTGGTCCCGGCTACTCGTGGTGGGTCACCGATGGCTCCGCCGCCGGCACCCGACCGGTCACAGCGTTCCACCCCGACCTCGGTCGGCCGATCGCGCCGGCGCCGTCCGGCGATGAGGCGCTGTTCCTCGGAGCCGGGAGCGAACACGAACACGGCGTCTGGGTCACCGACTTCACAGCCGAGGGAACGGCCCGGCTCACCGACCTCGAGCTGCCAGAGCGAGTCTTTCCGTACGACTTGAGGATCTTGGGAGACAAGCTCCTGTTCACCGGCTCTGGATCACTGGGCACCGAGCTGTGGGCCACCGATCTTAATGGGGATGGCACCCAGGTGTTGGCGAGCATCTTCCCGAAGCCGTGGAGCCCGTACCCGGCCAGTCTGACCCGATTCGGTGATCTGATGATCTTCAATGCCCAGGACGGAGTGTCCGTTACCGACGGCACGCTGCAGGGCACCCATTCGGTTGGCGACGTCCTAGGTGACTTCAGCGCACCACCGGAGTTCACCGTTACCCGCGATCTGGTGTTGTTCACCGCCCGCTCGCCGAGCGGGCCAGGACGGGCCCTTTTTCGTGACGGATGGAACTCGGGACGGAACCGGGCTGGTCAAGGCTCTCGGGGATGGACGAGGTCAGGTGCGGTTCCTCACCGCATTCGGCGACAGGGTGTTCTTCAGCGGCGACGACGGCGAACACAGCGCTGAGCTCTGGGTCACCGACGGCACCGAAGCCGGCACTGCTCTATTCGCCGACATCAATCCTGGCGCCGGCTGGAGCGACCCCGCATCCTTCGCCGTGATCGACGATCAGCTCCTGTTTGCCGCCGACGACGGCACCCACGGGCGGGAACTGTGGTCGGTTGCGCGGCCCCCCGAGCCCTTCGATGGC
>JABDJU010000021.1 GCA_013003325.1 Acidimicrobiales bacterium | reverse complement strand
CCAGCATCGGGCCAGGCGCTCGTCGTCGGCTGTTCGACTGGCCGGCGCTCGAGTCGTTCAGCCTGAACGGGCAGACAGTGGTGATCACCGGAGGAACATCGGGAATCGGCGAAGTCGGCGCCGAGATCATGGCCTCGCTGGGGGCGAACCTCGTGATCGTGGCCCGAGATCAGGCCAAGGCCGACGCCACGGTCGACCGCATCAAGGCGACCACGGGCAACCCAAACGTGTCCTACGTCCTCGCTGATCTAGGCAAGCAAGAGAACGTGCGGGCTGCGGCCGCCGAACTGGCCGAGCGCCACCAGGTCATCCACACGCTCATCCACAACGCCGGCGTGCTGTTTCCCGAACGACGCAGGGCCGAAAGCGGAGCCGACCTTGCCATTGAGATCAAGGTTGCCGCACCCTTCCTCCTCACCGGCCTGCTGCTCCCCCAGCTCAAAGCGGCGAAGCCAGGCCGAGTTCTCACCATGAGCTCGGGCGGCATGTACACACAACCGCTCAGCGTCAGCGGCCTCGAGATGCCCGACGAGGACTACGGCGGGGCCGTCCAGTACGCCCTGGCCAAGCGGGCTCAGGTCGTTCTGAGCGAGATGTGGGCCACCCGAATCGATCCGACCGAGATCGTGTTTCATTCGCTTCACCCCGGCTGGGTTGACACGCCGGGGGTCAGCGAGGCCCTCCCCACGTTCTCCAAGGTCCTCGGGCCCCTCCAGCTGCTCCGATCACCCAGAGAGGGTGCCGACACGATGGTGTGGCTCGCTGCGTCAGACCGAGCGCTGGAGACAACGGGTGAGTTCTGGCACGACCGCGAGGTGCGCCCCACCCACAAGATTCCGACCACCAAAGGAAGCGACACCCCCGAGCGCCGCAAACGCCTGTGGGAATGGTGCGAGGCCCACACCGGCTTCACCTTCGAGGGGTAATCGATCCGGCAGGTTTCCCAATGACGGCGGCATACTCAGCACATGACTGACGTGTTCGAACGCCCAACGATCGACATCCCGGCCGAAGTGCCGCCGACCGAACTACAGACCGAAGACATGGTGGTCGGCGACGGCCCAGAAGCCAGCGCCGGCATGCAGGTGAGCGTCGACTATGTCGGGACCAGCTGGTCCACCGGCCAAGAGTTCGACGCGTCGTGGAACCGCGGTTCGACGTTTGCCTTCGGGCTCGGTGCCGGACAGGTGATCGCCGGTTGGGATCAGGGTGTGGCCGGCATGAAAGTGGGCGGTCGTCGCCGCATCACCATTCCTCCCCATCTCGGCTACGGAGCCGCCGGGGCCGGTGGCGTGATCGCCCCGAACGAAACCCTGGTCTTCGTGGTCGACCTCCGCGGAGTCGGCTAGCCCTTGCCGGCGGCGGCTTGAACGGCCTGCCACACCCGCCGCGCGCTGAGCGGCATGTCGATGTGCTTCACACCGAGGTGACTCACCGCGTCGATCACCGCGTTGTGAATGGCTGAGGTCGACCCAATCGTCCCCGATTCGCCGATTCCTTTGGCTCCCAACGGGTTTCGGAACGTCGGCGTCTCGGTGTTGAAGGTGTCGAACGAGATCAGTTCGGCCGCCGACGGGATGGCGTAGTCCATCAGGTTCGAGGTGATCGGGTTGCCGTCCTCGTCGTAGGCAACCTCCTCGAACAGCGCCTGGGCGATCCCCTGAGCGATACCACCGTGCTGCTGGCCGGTCACCAGCAGCGGATTGAGGATCCGACCGCAGTCGTCGACGGCCACATGTCGCAGCATCGTGGTCGCGCCGGTCTCGACATCGACCTCGACCAGCGAGATGTGGGTCCCGAACGGGAACGTTGCGTCCTGCCCATCGAAGTCGTGTTCGAAGCTGAGCCCCGGTTCCATCCCCTCCGGGAGCTTGGCCGGGTCCTTCGCCGCGGCGGCGAGATCGCCCCAGCTCACCGCCGAGGCGGGCACACCGGCCACCTGGAGGCCGCCCTCACCCTTGACGATGTCGGCCTCAGCCGCTTCCAGCATGTGGGCGGCCAACTTCTTCGCCTTGTCGAACACTTCCTGACTGGCGACATACACCGCCGAGCCGCCGGCCTGCAGCGATCGAGATCCCATCGTTCCCGCACCCTTGGGCACGAGGTCGGTGTCGGACTGGTGCAGGATCACCTTGTCCATCGGGATGCCGAGCACTTCGCTCACCAGCATCGAGAACGCTGTGTCATGGCCCTGACCGTGGGAGGACGTCCCGACCTTCGCCGTGGCGGTTCCGTCTTCGTTCACCTCGACCCGTCCGTATTCCACATGCAGCCCTGTCGGAGCGGTGATCTCGACATAGCTGCAGATCCCGATGCCGAGCTGTTTCGGATCACCGCTGGCCCGACGGGCTGCCTGCTCGGCTCGGCGCTCCTCGTAGCCGAACTCGTCGAGGGCCTTCTGGAGGGCGTGGGCGTAGTCGCCATTGTCGTAGTTGGTGCCCCCGTGGGTCGCATAGGGGAATACGTCGGGGGTAAGGAAGTTCTTGCGCCTCATCTCGACCGGGTCGATCCCCAGCTCAGCGGCGGCTAGGTCGATCACGCGCTCCAGCAACTGGGTTGCTTCCGGGCGCCCCGCCCCTCGATAGGCGGCGATCTGGGTGTTGTTGGTGGCGACCGACGTGGCCCGAAATCGAAGCGCCGGGATGTTGTAGACCCCCTGGCACATCATCTGGGTGAAATAGGTGAGGAAGCCGCCCACCGCCGGGTAGGCACCGGTGGCCGCGATCGCACCGAAGTCGAGACCGGTGATCGTGCCGTCGGATCTGACGCCCAAGCGGGCGGTCAACACCATGTCGCGGCCCTGAGCCATCGCCACCATGTTCTCGCTGCGCTGCTCGGTCCATTTGAGGGGCTGACCCAGCACCTGGGCCAACTTGGTGGTGATCAAAAACTCGGTGTACGCGCCCGCCTTGGAGCCGAAGCCGCCCCCCACCACCGGCGCCGCAACCCGCACCTTCTCCGCATTGAGATCGAGCTGTCCTACGATCGCATCCCGCACCGCGATCGCGTTCTGCGATGGGATCCACACCGTCAGCTGATCGCCCTCGCCCGGCACCACGAGACATCCGTTTGGCTCCATCGGTACGCCGGCAAGCCGCTGGGAATGCACCCTCGCTTCGACGATCCGCTCCGCATCGGCAACCGGGTCGTCTTCAACCCCGTTGTCGGTGAGATACACGATGTTGCTGCCGTGCTCTTCGAACAGCAGCGGCGCCCCATCGGCCATAGCCGCTTCCTGATCGATGACGGCGTCGAGCGGGTCGTACTCGACATCGATCTGCTCGGATGCGTCGATCGCCTGAGCCCTGGTGTCGGCGACCACAACGGCCACGATGTCGCCGACGAACCGCACCTTACCCTTGGCCAGCGGCGGACGGGAGAACGCCGGATCGAACATCGCGAAACCGAGGAACGGCTTCATCTCCAACGTGTCGGCGGTCCACACCCCCCGCACCCCGGGCTCGGCCTCCGCGTACGACGTGTCGATCGGGCCGAGGGTGGCGTGGGCGAAGGGAGAGCGTAGGAAGTGCACGTAGCCGACACCGGGGACATCGATGTCGTCGAAATACTTGTCCGACCCGTCGAGGAGGCTCGGGTCCTCCTTGCGGAGTACGGCGTTGCCGAGCAGGGAACCTTCTACGTCTCTGAGGTCGGTCATGGCCCCCAGTGTGCTCCAAAGCTCGGGCAGCTGACCACTTGTGG
>JABDJU010000003.1 GCA_013003325.1 Acidimicrobiales bacterium | reverse complement strand
TTCTTCCTCGCCACCTACGGCATCATCAACTACGCCACGTACTACGAATTTCGGGCCGGCAGCACCGCGTTCCGGCCGACGTTCAAGTACGGCGGACACTACACGAGCCTGGCTGGAACTCTCGCCTGCGTCGGAGTGATCGTCGCCATCAATCCAGTCGCCGGGGCCTTCGCCTTCCTCGTTTTTGTTGGGCTTTACGGCTACCTGCGTCGGCGCGACGTACCTGACCGTTGGATCGACAGCACCGGCTCCTATCACTACACCCGCGCCCGAGTCCACCTGCAAGCTCACGCCGCCGAGCCAGTGACCGACCGAGACTGGCGGCCGTGCGCGCTGGCGTTCGTGCCACGGGATCCTGCCACGAGAGAACGGATGATCATCATGGCCTCGTGGCTCGAAGGTGATGCGGGCTTCTTGACCGCGGTGCGCATGATAGAAGGCAGAGGTCCGATCCGCCGGCGGGAGGCGGCGGCCATCGAACACGATCTCACCTCCGAGGTCGAAAGCATTGCTCAGGGAACCTTCGCGAAGGTCCTCGTGGTCGCCGACGCCGAGGTAGGGGTCCAAGCGTTGGTTCAGTCGCACGGCATCGGGAGGATTCGAACCAACCTGACCCTGTTTGGAGTGCAGGATCTGCGCAGCAGCGCCGACGACAGCCGTCTCTACGGTCAAATGCTGCAGAACTGTGTGAGGTTCGGGACCAACGTTGCAGTCCTGAACGTCCGGGCCGACGCCTGGAAACGATTCGAACAAACGCCACGTCGCCGGCGGTCGATCGCATTGTGGTGGTCCGATGATCGGGTCGGGCAGCTGATCACATTAATGGCTTGGCTCTGCGCCCGAGACCCTTCGTGGTCCGACGCAGAGATCGTCGCCTACGTACCGGGCGATGAGAGTGATGCCGACGTCGAAGGCATCAGACAACTGTTGAAGCAGGGCCGGATCGACGCCGACGTCCGAAGGGCCGACGCCACCCCGGCAGCTCTCACCACCGCCTTGGGGGGTGCGACCCTGGCCCTGGCTCCACTGCGGGTCAGGAGAGGCAAGCCGATCGGACCCCACGAAACACCGCTTGGCATGCTTGTAGAGAGCCTTCCCCTGGCCATCCTGGTTCTGGCGACCCAGGAGGTAGCCCTCGATGCCAACCCGGGCGAGAGTACGTTGGCCGAAATCGCCCGGCTCTCCGATCAGCTCGCCAAACACGAACGCGAAGCGTCCGAACTCGACTCGGAGGCAGGCCGGTTGCTGGTCGAAGCGGAGGCGGCACGATTGGAATCCGAAGGTGACCCCGATGACCCCGAACTCGCCCACACGGCCAAGGTCGCAAGCGAAAGGTCAGCGGCAGCCTTCAGGAAGTATGTGAACACTCGAACCGAGTGCCGCAACCTGGCCGATGAGCTCGCTGCCTTAGACCCGCCGAGCGAAGCCTCGGAACTCGACCCGGAGATCTGGCAGACCTCAACGACCTCGCATTGAGTCCCCGTCCGCTCCCCTGGTGCATCTCCAGAACCTAGGGCCGATGGCCAGAAATCAGTAGCTGGCCATCGCAGCCCGCACGACCTCTTCACGCTGCTTGTCGAGAACCTCCGCCGGGAGCTCACGAGTCGGCCGCCACAACCCTCCGAGCACGGCGAGGGCGCGAACCCGGTCGGCGCTCGTTCGACTGCCACCGGTGATCGCACCCATGAGCCGACCGTTGACCTCGCTGAGCCTCGCACCGTACTCGGGGTGTGACTGAATGATCGGGTCGGTGTCGATCCACTTGGCCCGTTCACGGTTGTCTATAAGAACCGACAGGTAACCGGCAACTGCCTCCTGGACGGTCTCAGCGGCATCGACCGCCTGCTCGAGCTGTTCAAGCACGGGCGCAATGAACTCAGTGAGAAAGTCGTCTTTGCGTCGGAAGTAGTAAACGACGGCCGCCTTTGAGATGTCGAGGTCCTTGGCGATGTCACCGATGGTTGTGCCCTCGTAGCCCAGGGACGTCATCCGTCGCAACGCGGCATCGACTATCAGCTCCCGGCGGTTCGCAGCACTCGGTGCGTGAGAACTCATGAGGATGACTCTACCCAACCTTGGACGTACGTCAAGGACTTACTTGACGTACGTCAAGGTTGCGTTGTACCGTGTACCTAGCCACTTCAAGGAGAAATCAAGTGAACTTCATCAACCAAGCTACGCAAATGACCCAAAGCCTCATGGGCTCAAGCAAAGAACGACTTCAAGCGTTTCAGGATGGCCGCAAGCGCAACGAGTTGCTTCACGCACTCGGCGACCTCACGTATCGGAAGCACTCCGGCGATGCGATCGACGCCGGTGCAATCGACGCTCTGATCGCCGAACTTGACGGGCTCAACTCATCAAGAAACGACGAGGAGGCCCCGGCGGTTTCCGACACAGCTGAGCACGCGGACGCCGTCACCTAGCCCCCTCGAATCCACGCGCATCATTCCTGCGTTGGCACGTCGTGCCTACGTCTGTCGGGGCCGATGCCGATAAGGACCCCCGCACTGTTCTAGGCTCGCTTTTGTGCTGAATCTACTGGCAGTCACCGTCTCGGCTGAGGGTGGCGGGGGCTCCGGATCGCTCACGCTCCTGGTCGTCTACATCGCACTGGCGATCGGCGTATCGTTCCTGTGCTCGATCATGGAGGCGGTGCTGCTCAGCGTGTCGCCGGCCTACATCGGTGCGCTCGAATCCACCAAACCGCAGGTTGCGGGGCGCCTGCGCGAACTCAAAGCCGATGTGGATCGCCCCCTTGCCGCAATCCTGACGCTGAACACCGTGGCCCACACGATCGGAGCAGCCGGAGCGGGCGCCGAGGCCGCCGCCTATTTCGGTAGCGGTGCGATCGGCATCTTCTCCGCCATCCTGACACTCGGGATCCTGGTGCTCAGCGAGATCATTCCCAAGACCTTGGGTGCTGTGTACTGGCGAAGCCTCGCACCGCTGGTGGCCCGCATGCTGAAGCCGCTCATCTATGTGCTGTATCCGCTGGTGCTCATGTCGCAGTGGTTTTCAAAGTTCCTCACCAGGGGCGAAAAGGGCGGCGACGTGAGCCGCGAAGAGCTGGCAGCACTGGCCGACATCGGTGCCGAAGAAGGCGTGTTCCGCGATCAGGAGGCGCACCTCTTCAAGAGCCTGCTCCGGTTCGAAAGCCTCCGTGCCTCCGACGTGATGACACCGAGAACGGTGCTGGTCGCCTTCCCCGAGTCTGCTCCCGTCGACGAACTCGTGGCCGCAAAGCGCCCGTTCTCCCGCTACCCGGTTTACACCGAGAACCGCGATCACATCACCGGCTACGTGCTGCTCAGCGATGCACTGGCCAAGGTTGCCGACGACGCCCACACCACACGGTTGGCCGAACTCCGGCGCGACATCGTGGCCGTGCCGGCCAACCAGTCGCTGCTCGAAGTCTTCGAACGAATGGTCGACGGACGGGAGCACATCACCCTCGTGGTCGACGAATACGGCGGCACGGCCGGCATCGCCACCATGGAAGACGTGATCGAGACGCTTCTGGGCCTGGAGATCACCGACGAGACCGACAAGAACGAAGACATGCAGGTGCTGGCCAGAGATCGGTGGCGCGATCGGGCAGGTCAGCTCGGCTTACTCGACGATCCCGAACGCGACGCTGCGATCCGCCTCGGGCTCACTGGCGAGAAGCCGCCCTCCGAAACCTGAGCGAGATCTTCTAGACGTTCAGCGCGGCCGTATCTGGCCGACGGCACGAGTGGGGCGGAGGCGGGCGACGAGTCGTTTGTCGTCGACCATCGCCGAGCGGTACTCGTCCCAGTTGGGATGAGCGCCGCCCGTGACCCGTTCGAAATACTGCACGAGCTGATCGACGGTCGAATCGTGAGGGTCGCCCGCCACCGGGCTCAACACCGCCTCGCCCGAGAACGACACGTACGACCACTCCGCCGGTGAAGTGATGTGCAGCACGACCCGCGGGTCACGCCGCATGTTGGCGGTCTTGGCTCGATCGTCGGTGATGGAGATCACGATCTCTCCGTCGATAACTGCGAACGCAACATCGCTCGACTGTGGGCTGCCATCACGCTTGATAGTGATCAGGACCGCAGGCGTTCGGCCCGCCGCCCATTCAAGTGCTTCATCGATGTCGAGAGCCATGAATCGACCCTACTGGCACGGCTGATTCGGACAACCTGGGTAGGAAGTGTTGGAGAGCGCCGATTCGCCGGGATGAGCTCGTGCGACGACAGAACCTACGCCGCACTAGGGTCCATGAGAATCGCAGGCACTCACAGCATCGAGAGGACTCCATGAGCACGAACGCAACCACAGAGGGCGCTGGTCTGAAGGCGACGCTGAACGTGCAACGTAAGGCCGCCATCGCACGAGGTGGCGCATTCGACCATGCCGGGCGAGTGCGGGTCGAACGTATGGCCGACTTCGACATGGGTCGCACGATCTTTGGGGGTCTGGAGGGCGTGCCCAAGCTGTTCATGGCCGAGAAGCTCGGCAAGGAGGCGGTATGGGACAGCAACGCGGCGGCCGAGGTTGAAAGCGCCTACGCAGATGCCGAAGCCGCCCAACCGGCGCCGGAGATCGACCAGCGACTGGTCGATTTCTTGGTGCACGAGTGCGACTTCAGTATGGAGCACGCCGATGGCACGTTTCTCGAACATCTGGTGTTCTGCCACGACTATGCCGCCCACTATTACCGCGGGAACTCCCCCAAGGTCGCCCTACTGCACTCGATCATGGGGACCGCCACCAACACATTCGCGATGGAGGCATCGAAGATCCCCAAACTGAAGGGGCTTCTCACCGACTTCGAAGCCCTCCAGGTAGAGGTGTTCCCCTCCACCCTGCGACTGTTCTACAACGACGACTTCCTCACCGAACTCGAACAGAACATCCATCGCCTCGACAGGCTCGAGGCCCTGCATCTCAACCGGGTCATCGACAACGAACCGCTCACGATCGACGCCGAGAACCTGTGGATCAACCTCAACTACCACCTGATGCACTTTGTCGACTTCATGCCCGCGGCGAACTGGGGAACCCACCGGGCCGACCCGCTGCTCCAGATGTTCCAGCGGCTGTCGAACCTGCTCGATCGAGCCGGTCAGCGCCAGGCGAAGGTCGACGTCACATTCCCCAGCGGCAGGTCGGCCCCCGTCGATGAGGATCGGACGATCATGGGCCGTATCGCAGACATGCTGCCCGGATCGATCGCGCTGAAGCTCGCTCGCAAGTCGATCCAGGACTACTCAGAACAAGCTGGCCACGATCTCGCCTACAAACTCGAATGGGCGTCAGCCGCCTGACTCACCCAAGCGGCCACTCGGTAGGCGATACTGCGGCGGTGTCAGATTCGGGACCGAGAGAAACCGTCTGGGTACTCGGCGATCAGCTGAATCGGTCGGTCGGCCCACTCGCATCTCGATCGCCAGGCGACTGCCGCGTGTTGTTGGTCGAGAGCGAGTCCAAGATCGCCTCGAAACGTTGGCACCGGCAACGGCTGCACCTGGTGCTCTCGGCGATGGCTCATTTCGCCGAGGAGCTGCGAGAAGAGGGCTTCGACGTCGACTACCGCTTCACAGAATCACTGCCGGCCGGCCTTCGTGAGCACGTGGACGAGTTCGACGTGGATCGAGTCATCGCTATGGAGCCGATGAGCTGGGACGGAAGGGCGATGCTCGAGTCGGCCGGGGTCGAGGTGCAACCGAACAGCCAGTTCTGTTGCAGCTATGAAGACTTCGCTGGCTGGGCCGAGGACCGTCGCAGCTTCAAGATGGAAGACTTCTACCGTTGGCAGCGAGTCCGACTCGATCTTCTGATGGATCCCGGTCCCGAGGAACAGATGCCCGCCAGTGGGAAGTGGAACTTCGATCACGAGAACCGCGAACCGCCACCGACCGACGGGCGCAGCTGGCCGGGGATCGACCGGTTCGATCTCGACGCGATCGATCAGTCGATCATCGACCGCCTCCCCGACGACGTCTGGGGTGCTGAACCTGACGGCACGTGGCCCGTCACTCGCCAGCAGGCGCTCCACCGAATGAAGGAATTCATCGAGGTCGGGCTCGGCCCGTTCGGCCCGCACGAAGACGCCATGCTCGACGGCGAGTGGAAGCTCGCCCATTCGGTGCTCTCATCATCGATGAACCTCGGACTCCTCCATCCGCTCGAAGTCGTCGAAGCGGCCGAGGCGGCCTTCCGGGCCGGTGAGGCCCCGATCAACTCGGTGGAGGGGTTCATCCGCCAGGTGATCGGCTGGCGGGAATACGTGTGGGGCCTGTACTGGCTGTGGATGCCCGACTATCGATCGGCCAATGCACTCAATGCTGAGCTACCCGTCCCCCCGTCTTTCACCGGGGTCGCCCAAACCCACATGGCTTGCGTCGCCAGCGTGGTCGGCAATGTCGAAAAACACGGCTACGCCCATCACATCGAACGTCTGATGGTGCTCGGCAATCTCGCACTAACTGCCGGGGTCAATCCACAGGCGATGACCCAGTGGATGTGGGCGAGCTTCGTCGACGGCGCCGAGTGGGTGATGGTTCCGAACGTGATCGGAATGGCGCTCCACGCCGACGGCGGACGGATGGCCACCAAGCCCTATGCCTCCGGTGGTGCCTACATCAATAGAATGAGCGACTTCTGCAAGGGCTGCCAATTCGACCCGAGGAAGCGTGTGGGTGAAAAGGCATGTCCGTTCACCACGCTCTATTGGGACTTTCTCGCCCGCAACGAAACAGCGTTGGCAGGTAACCACCGGATGGCCCGCCAGCTCGCCGGTATGCGGAGGCTGAAAGACCTGGCTGCGGTTCGTGAACGAGCTGTCGAGGTTCGGGCGGCGCTTCAGGAGGGAACCATCTGACCCTTCCGGTCGCTGCACTGCGCACCAACCGGTGAGACGCGTCGGAAGTGTTGGAGAGCAGCACTTCCGACGCGTCTCGAGGCTCTACAGGCTGGCCGTCGCGGTGCCGGCGAGCACTCCGACTGAGTAGGCCGAGTCCTCGTAGAGGTCGGAGGCCGAATCACCGGTGACCGTCCCGCCGAGATACAAGTTGTAGGTCTCACCGTCGACCAGATCGGGTGACGAGAACACGATCACGCTGTATTCATTGGCCGGCTCGAAGGTGACCAGGCTCTCTCCGTCGGTGCTCTCGATGTGAACCACGGTGCCGGCGCTGATGGTCGAGCCGGTGGTGAGGTACAACGACGCCTGGGTCGAGCCGAATCCGATGCCCTCGGAGTTCCGGCCGTCGATGTTGGTGCCGATCAGCGTTCCACCGGACATGGTGAAGGTTCCTCCGCTGTAGTCGAGTGCGCTGTTGCGGGTGTCGGTCGGCCCGCTCACGACAACGGTTCCGCCCGTCATCTCGACGTGGCCGTTCGCATCGATGCCGTCACCCTGTTCGGCAAGCTCGCCCAGAACGTTGATCACGGTGGTTCCGCCGTTGATGTAGATGTAGTAGTCGCCGACGACCTCAGCACCGGGGCCACCGCCGCCTCGTCCGCCGACAGCAACTGCGGTTGCAGCCGCCGCCTCGGCGCTGGCGACGTTCAGGCCGTCGTCACTGGAGGTGATGTCGATGAAGCCGTCGTTGATGACGATGACCTCGGACTCGATGCCTTCGAACGACTCGGTGATCGTGATCGAGCCGCTGTTGATGGTGACGAGATAGTCGGCGTGCACTGCGTCGTCGCCGGAAGCGAGCGTCAAGGTTCCTCCGTCGACGGTGATTTCGTTGTTCGAGTGGATCGCATCGTCCACGGAGGTCGCGTCGATCACGCCGTCACTGACAACCACCATCACATCACCTTGGATGGCCCTTCCGTCGTCGGAAGCTGAGCCGGCGTCGATCGTGATCGAGCCACCGGTGACG
>JABDJU010000351.1 GCA_013003325.1 Acidimicrobiales bacterium | reverse complement strand
GACATGGAGGGACATCATCGTCTTGCGAGGCTACGCGAGGTACATGATCCAGATCGGAGTCAAGTATAGCTACGCCTATCTGATCGACACGCTCAACCACAACCCCGAGATCGCCAGGAGCCTCGTGGAGCTGTTCCGAGCCCGTTTCGATCCCGACGCCCATTCTGATGAGGCGGTGGCGAAGGTCGAGGACGACACCCTTCTGCAGATCGACCAGGTCGCCAGCCTCGACGCCGACACGATCCTGCGCCGCTTCGTGGCGTTGATCGGCGCCACCACCCGCACGAATCATTGGCAACGCACGGGCCCTGCGGGAATTCGACCGGCCCTGGCGCTCAAGCTCGACCCGACCTCGATTCCGGATCTACCACGCCCGGTGCCGCGGGCCGAGATCTTCGTCTACTCGCCCCGGACCGAAGGCGTTCATCTGCGGTCCGGGCCGGTGGCCCGAGGTGGTCTCCGGTGGTCGGACCGAATGGAAGACTTCCGCACCGAGATCCTCGGCCTCATGAAGGCTCAGACTGTGAAGAACTCGGTCATCGTTCCGGTCGGAGCCAAGGGAGGGTTCGTGGCGCGGCAACTGCCCACCACCGGCTCGCGCGGTGACATCGCGGCCGAGGTCGTGAGCTGTTATCGGATGTTCGTGAATGCGCTTCTCGATGTCACCGACAACGTGGTCGACGGCGAAACTGTGCCGCCCACTTTCACGGTCCGCCATGACGGCGACGACCCGTACCTCGTCGTCGCAGCTGACAAGGGCACGGCATCGTTTTCTGACATCGCCAATGGGATCGCCGTCGATCGGGACTTCTGGTTGGCCGACGCCTTCGCCTCCGGCGGCTCCGATGGCTATGACCACAAGGCTCTGGGCATCACCGCCCGGGGTGCGTGGGTTTCGGTGGAACGTCACTTCCGGGAGATGGGGATCGACGTCGCAGCCGCAGAATTCACCGCTGTGGGTGTCGGTGACATGTCGGGCGATGTGTTCGGCAACGGCATGCTCCGAAGCCGAATGATCCGCCTGATAGCGGCCTTTGATCACCGGCACGTTTTCGTCGACCCCGATCCCGACGTCGAACGCGCCTTCGTCGAACGGCAGCGGCTCTATGATCTGCCGCGATCCAGCTGGGACGACTACGACCGGGATCTCATCTCAGACGGCGGAGGGGTGTTCTCCCGTCAGGCCAAGTCGGTCGAAGTTTCCGACCCGATGCGGAAGGTTCTCGGACTGCCTGACGGGGTTGACCGACTCACGCCCGATGCACTGATCCAGGCGGTGCTGCTCGCTCCGGTCGATCTGCTGTGGAACGGTGGCATAGGCACCTACGTGAAGGCCTCGTTCGAAACCGACTCCGAGATCGGCGACCGCGCCAACGACAACGTTCGGGTCGACGCCTCTGACCTTCGCTGCCGCGTGATCGCCGAGGGAGGCAACCTCGGCGTCAGTCAGCCCGGTCGGATCGAGTTCGCAGCTCTCGGAGGCAGGGTGAACACTGACGCGATCGACAACTCCGCCGGTGTCGACTGCTCCGACCACGAGGTCAATCTGAAGATCCTGCTGGCCATCGGCGAGCACGACGGTGATCTCACCCGCAAACAACGAAATCGGATGCTCGAGTCGATGGCCGATGCGGTGTGTGACAACGTGCTCGACAACAACTACTCCCAGAACGAGTCGCTGTCGGCCGCTCTCGCTCAGGCGCCGGGCATGGTACGGGTCCACAAGCGGGTGATGAGCTGGCTTGAACGGGAGGCAAGTCTGGATAGGGCCGTGGAGGCCCTCCCGTCCGACGCCGAACTCGAGCGACGCTGGCAGGATGGCAAATCGCTCACCCGTCCCGAGCTGGCGGTGCTGCTGGCCTACACCAAGAATCTCCTGTCCGAGCGTCTCATCGACTCCGATCTCAGCACCGACCCCGTGTGCGCACCCTTCATCGGTAGCTACTTCCCCGAAACGGTGCGCCAGGCCCACCCCGAGCTGCTCGACGTCCATCCGCTGAGGGGTGAACTGACGGCCACGCTGGTGGCCAACAACCTGGTGAACCGAGGCGGGATCTCCATGACGCCGAGGTTGATGGAGGAGACGTCGGCCACCGAAGCCGACATCGCCCGCGCCCACATCGCCGCCACTCGAATCTTTGGTCTCGAAGAGCTGTGGCTCGAGGTGAGAACGTTGGACAACGAGGTGGCAGCCAACACTCAAACCGAACTGAACCTGGCGATCCGCCGACTGGGCGAGCGGGCTACGAGGTGGCTGTTGCGGAACGAGCCGCAGCCGCTCAAGGTCGCCGAGGTAGTGGATCGCTACGGCGACGCGGTCCGCGCGCTTCACGCCCGTACCGCCATGATGGATCAGCCCGAAGACATTCGAGCCCAGTTCGACCGGTTCATGGCCGCCGGCGTTCCCGACGATCTGGCCCGTCGAGCCTCCATCCTCGGGCCCTCCTTCGGGTTCCTCGATCTGCTCACCGTCGCCGAACGCACCGGTATTGATTCCGATGCTGTGGCGGCGCTCCATTCGGTGGTGGAGGACACCTTCGACCTGGCGTGGCTCAGAGAGTGCGTCATCGCGCTACCACGCGACGATCACTGGGAGACGATGGCCCGGAGCGCCCTCCGCGATCAGTATTTCGGTGAACACGCCCTGCTGACGGCGGCGGTACTGGAAGGAACCTCTGACGACGACGAGCTGGCTCCGGAACTCAGGGTGGAACGATGGCTCAGGCGGCACTCGGTGGCGGTTGAGCGCTGTCGTCGGACCTTTGCCGACATCAAGGGTTCGGATTCCCATGACCTCGCCCACTCATCGGTTGCCCTTCGGGCTTTGAGCCAGCTGACCCATTCGGTCTGAGCCTTCGAGCGAGGGACCGGCGACGCACCTGGCCGGGTTAGCTCTCAGCGGTGTCGACGCTTCAACTAGAGTCTCTTGGCGTGTGGCCCTGGGGGATAGCCGTCATCGTGACGATGGCTGGTCTGCTGGTCATCGGCTTCGCTGTCGATGGAGTGCGGGTGCGTCGACGACTCGAACGTAGCCTGCTGCACGTCGCCCGCCCGCCGGCGCCCGATATCGCCTATCGCGCCGTCGTCAACGCTCGTTCGGCGTTCACCCGGGCGGTCCAGGCCTACGAAGAGGCGCTGGCGATCTCGGCTCGATCTCGTACTGGTTCAGCGCTGGTCGGGATCGACCCTGCGGACGGGATCGACCTCCAGACGATGGAACGCCAGAAGGATCACCGTCGCCAGCGGCTTCTTGACGCCCAGCGCAAATGGGAGCAGGTCCGGCCCGCCAGCGGACCCAACGCTGCGGTGAATGTGTGGATCGCCGCCGGCGAGTTGCGGGGATGGTCGCTCGGACTCGTCGGTCATGAGGTTGCCTATGTGCGGATCGAGCACGCACTCGATCCCGCGTGCTGGGTCGTGGTCGAGACCCGCCGGGTGCGAATCGGACCGGCGTTGGGCGCCGAACGCCTGGATCTGGGCATGGTGATCGAAGGAGCAGCGATCGAACAGCTCACGGCACTGATACAGCAGGTAATGAGCAGCCCTGAGATCGCGATCCGGCCCGGGACGTCGGTACTGCGTTGGATCGCCCGGCTGCAGCTTCCCGGCAAGCCCTTGTTCGACGCGTTGCGGGCGACGGTAGGACGCGACAGCCGGTTTTTCGTCGACGGATTCGAGCCAGGCACCGCCGAGCTCGCTCTCAGCTACCTCGGCGAGGTGCGAGGGATCGATCTGACCCGATCCCAGGCCGGATTGGGAGCGGCATTCGATCGCATCGAACTGCGAGCTGCAAGTTCGGGCCCGGCCGTTCTGGTCGGGGCGTGGCTTGGCCGTGCCCCAGTAGCTCGGATCGTGGCGAGTTCGAACCACCAGGCGTGGCTGCGACCGGCCGAGTCGTAGGGGAAGGCTTTCTAGGGCACAGGAATCCATGCCACGATCAGGTCGTCGATGGTGATGTCGTTCTTCTCGAGCGACACATCGAGTTCGCTGATCGCCTCAGCCTTTTCGTTCCATTCGTCTTCCAGGTCGAGGATGCTGTCGGCCAGCTTGGCCTCGAGCTCTTCGAGATCGTCGTACTTCTCCTCTAGGCGGTTCATGGCGGTCTCGACCCGGTTGCGCGACGATGCCGCCTGACGTCGACCTGAACCCATCCGGCGGGCTGCCGTCCCGAGGGAGCGAGCCCGTGATCGTCCTCCCAACAGTCCGCCCAGGATCGACGTGCCCAGGTTGATGAGCTGCTGGCTCTTGCGACCTTCGGCATCGATCTCTGCCTGACGAACCCGGTCCTCGGCTTTGGCGATCTGGTCTTGGATTCGGCCGAGCTGGCTCTGGAGCTTGTCGCGAAGCTTGCCGGCCGCCTCGTCATTGCCTTCGTCTGCCGCCAGTCTGCACCGCAGTTCGAACTCATCGCGCGATTCGTTCGGACGGCTGTACATCTTGAGCTCCGGATTCTGGAACAACCTGATCGACTCGCCGACATAGAGCGCGTTCTTGAGCTCGCGCTGGGCTGCGGTCAGCGCCTTCTTGGTGATCGAGAATTCGGGCACGACGTAGCGAAGTGCATCGGGTACGTCGGTGAGAAAATCGCGGTCGTCGAAGTCGACCTCGGTGAGGGCGTCGACATCGAATCCGTCGATTCCGGCCGGGATGATGGCTTCCCACTCTTCGGTGTGGCGCAGTTTGGCCTTGGTGTCATCGAACAGCAACGACACGCGAGCGGCGAGGACCGGCGCGTAACGTGCGCTGCCGGGGACACCGCCCACCGATTCGAGCCAGGGCGCATTGGAGGGAACGTATCGAACCGGTGTGCCATCGGGAATCTTGGGGGCGAGTGTCGATTCGTCTTCTGCGGTGGGCGGGGGTTCGGCCGCAGCACTCTCGGATTCGGTTGCCCTCGCCTCAGCGGAACGTTCGGCGTTGCGATCCGACATCAGGCCGGTGATCTGAGACCGCGACAGAGGGCCTGCGAGATAACTCATAGCCCACCTGGTCGTGAACAGCGGCAATGATGATTCCCGTGTGGTTCGCAGCACGAACTGGCGCTTGCCGAGGCCGCTGATCCGTCGCTCAACCTCGCCGATGTCGATGGAGCCGTCGGCGGCCCGCAGGCCGTCGACCAGTCGGTTCTTGTCCTGTTCGGTCTGCAGGCGGCCGATCATCCAGGTACCGGCATTGGAGATCGCCTTGTAGTCGAGGTCGACCGGGTTCTGGGTCGAAAGGACCAAACCCACACCGAAGGCTCGGGCTTGCTTCAACAGCGTGAGGATCGGCTTCTTCGTGGATGGATTCCCGACCGGAGGAGCCAACCCCATGACTTCGTCGATGTAGATCAGCAACCGCAGCTGCCCGGTTCCCGACTGGGTCCGCATCCACGAGATGACCCGGCTAAGGAGCACCGTGATCGCAAAGTGCCGCTCGCTCTCATCGAGATGGCGTAGCGACACGACCGCCGCTCGGGCGTTGCCGTCTTCGTCCCACAGCATCGTTTCAGGATCGAGCGGTGCTCCGGTCGCCCATGCGGCGAAGCTGGGTGAAGCCAGCAAACCGTTGAGTTTCATCACCAGCGCCTGACGGTCTTTGGCGGGGAAGAAGGTGTCGAGGTCGAGCACGCCGAGCTTGCGGATCGGTGGATCCATCAACTGGCTGAGAAGGGTCGGCATGTCGAGCGAGGTTCCCTCATCCCAGGCGCGCGAGATCAGGTTGGCCAACAGGATGTGCTCCCGACCGGACAGCGGGTCCGATTCGATACCGATCAGGCCGAGGAGCCCGGAAACGGTTGAATCGACCTCATCTTGGCGAGCGCCGGGGTCGTCGGTGGCCGGCGGATCGAGACGACCCAGTACATCGAGCGGCACGCCGGAATTGGCCCCGGGCGTGTAGATGATCGGGTTGGCGGCGCCCGCGAGATCCTCGACGTGAGACCCGTCGAGTCCCCAGCTGGCGAGCCCGTTCCTCCACAGGTCAGCGGTCGACGCCGCCAGTTCGGCAGTGGTGGTGTTCTTGACTCGGGCGTCGCCCTCGTCCATCCACGGTTCGAACGATGCGGCATCGAGATCGGGAAATGTGAGTGCGAGGTTGCCGAGATCACCTTTGGGGTCGATCGCCAGGACTGGAACGCCCGACAAGAGCGCCTCTTCCAGGAGCACGATGCCGAGGCCGGTCTTACCCGAGCCGGTCATGCCGACGATCACCCCGTGGGTGGTGAAGTCGGCGCTGTCGAGCAGGACTGCGGTCCCATCTCGATCCCCCGACTCGGGGTCGATCTGTTCTCCGACGTGGAGTTCTCCGGCCTTCTTTGATGTCGCCATGGATGACATTCTGATAGCTCTGACAGCGACTTGACTGAAAACGGCCGAAAAATCCGGCATGATGGGTGCTGATCCAATCGAAAGGACACGTAATGGGGATCTTTGATAAAGCGAAGGAAGCGCTCAGCGGCGTCACCGACAAGGCCGAGGACCTCCGCGAATCGGTCGGGGGCGTAGTCGAGGAAGGAATCGACAAAGCCGCCGATATGGCTAATTCCGCCACCGGCGGCAAATTCGAGGATCAGATCGAAAAGGTGAAGGACCTCGCCGACAAGATCGACGGTCAGGTCGACGATGCTGTCGATGCAGCGACCGATGCAGCGACCGATGCGGCGGCCGATGCTGCCGACGCGGCGGAAGACGCGGTCGACCCGAACCAGTAGAACGTTGGGTCGACAGCGATCGACCCCACACGAAGACGATTGTGG
>JABDJU010000335.1 GCA_013003325.1 Acidimicrobiales bacterium | reverse complement strand
GCCGGGGTGATGGCGCTGACGTACTCGCTCATGTCGTTGAACATGTCGACGTCGTCGATGAGCACCGACCGGTAGTCCTTGCTGAACTCTTCACGAATAACCCGGGTGGAGAGATCCGGTTCCTGGTACAGCTTGGTCGGACGGTTCGATCGCTTGGCCAGAGCTTCGACCTCGGTCCACTGTTGAGCCAGCGCGTTCACGTCGCGCTCGATTTCCTGGGCCGTGATGTTCTCGGCGGCGGTGCGCACGATCACGCCGTGCTCTGCTGGCTTCACCTTCTCGAGGACGCTTCGAAGCCGCTTGCGCTCCTTGTCGGGAAGGCGCTTGGAGATGCCGATTGTGTTGCTGTTGGGCACGAGCACGACAAACCGGCCCGGCAGCGAGACCTCGGTGGTGAGCCTGGCTCCCTTGTGGGCGATCGGGTTCTTGATCACCTGACAGATCACCTGTTGACCGTTTCGAAGCGCCTCTTCGATCTTGGGTTTGTCCTTGCGCTTCACCGGTTTGGCGTCGGTGTCCTCGGAGTCGATTGCGACATCGCCACGGTAGATGACCGCGTTCTTGGGCGTGCCGATGTCGACGAAGGCGGCTTCCATTCCGGGGAGGATGTTCTTGACCCGCCCGAGATAGATGTTGCCGTGAATCTGCATCTCGTCGTCGTTGGGACGCGACACGTAGTACTCGATGAGATTGCGACCTTCGAGAATAGCGATGTGGGCGCCGTCGGGGCGCTTCGACACGATCATCGAGTAGCGGCCGACCGGACGACCCTTCCTCGACTGTCCCCGGCGAGCCTCCAGCTGAGCCTCGTCGAGTTCGACGGCATCGCCCACGATGGCTTCAACCGGTCGGTTGCTCGGCTTCTTGGTGCGTCGCCGACGGCGGCGCCGTTTGGCCGACTTGGAGGTTCCTTCGCCCGGTGCGCCCTGGCGACTCTTGTTTTCGGATTTCTGTTTTGGTTCGCTGGTGGCGGGCTTGCTGTCACCAACCTTTGGCTTGGCTACCGGCGGCGGCATCTTGGGCCGCAACGAGTTCGACTGGTCCGAGGTCTCGGACATGTGTGTTCCTTCCGCGTTCGATGGCGGCAGCGAGCGGTTCGCATCGATGGCCATCGAGATTCGTCCATTGGTTCAACCGCCGGACCCTGCCGAGCTCGACGTCGGCACCCAGGAGGGGCACCAGTTCATCGGGGCGGATCGTCACCTGATCGGTAGACAGGGTGGCGGCAAGCCCGACGCCGTCGACGGTCGGCCCTGCGACTTTGAGTGAAAGCACAGCAGGGCGGACATCGACCACGGACCGTTTGCCTTTTCGGTTCCGCTCGAGAGAGATCTCTTCGCGGGCCAAAAGGGTGGCAACGGGTTGGGCCATCGCTGCTTCGTCGAGGCCGATGGCCTCGATGCTCCAATCACAGTTCACGATCGACTGCTGGAGCGATTGGGTTCCCGGAACCAGGGGTGCCACCGCGTCGACGGTGAGACCCGCAGGCAGAGCGGCAGTGAGCGCGCTCGGAAACGCCTCGAGATCGACCGGAGCAGCCAGGTCGACGTCGAGGTATTCGGCATCGGACTCGAACCCTACGGAGAGGGCGAGGCCAAAGCTGATCTTGGGTCGAGGGGAGAACCCCTCGGAGTATGCGACGGAGGCGCCGGCGACTCGAAGCGCTCGCTCGAAGACTCGAGCGACGTCGCGATGAGAGATGAACCTGATTCGTCCGTTCTTGGCGAAACGCACCCGCACCTTCATCGCAGGGGTCCGCTTCCGATGGTGACCGGCACGGCGCCGGGGCCGGTGGGCTGACGGGGCCCCGGCGTGCCCTGTGATCCACCGGCGGGCGGGGTGGCGGAGGCCACGACGTGTTCGATGCCGTAGCCGGTACATGCTCCACAGTCGTAGCACGGAGTCCAGCGACAATCGGGCAACCCCACCTCATCGAGGGCGTCGAGCCAGTCGGTCCACAGGAAGTCTTTGTGCAGCCCGGCATCGAGGTGATCCCACGGCAACACCTCGTCCTCGGTGCGGTGCCGATAGACGTACCAGTCGACACTGAGACCGTGCCGTTCCATGGCATCGGCCCACAGATCGAGATTGAAGTGCTCGGACCACTCCTGAAACGTTCCCCCTCGGCGCCACACCTCTTCGATGACCGGGCCGAGTCGGCGATCGCCGCGGGCGGTGATGCCTTCGGCGAGCGTGGCCTTCGGATCGTGCCACTTCAGGTTGACGCCGTGCATGCGACGGGTCGTGTCTTTGAGCAGGTAGATCTTGCGCTGGAGCTCCACATCGGTGTTCTGACCGAACCACTGAAACGGGGTAAACGGTTTGGGAACGAACCCTCCGACCGACACCGTGGTGCTGGCTCGTTTGGTGTATCCGCGGCCGATGTCGACGCAGTTCTTGGCCAGTTCGGCGATTCCGAGCGTGTCGTGGTCGGTTTCTGAAGGAAGCCCGGTGAGGAAGTACAGCTTCATTCGCTTCCAGCCCTGACTGTAGGCGGCGTCGACCGCACCGTAGAGATCGTCCTCGCTGATCAGTTTGTTGATGATCTGACGCATTCGCCACGTTCCCGCCTCGGGAGCGAAGGTGAGGCCGGTCCGGCGACCTCGCTGGATCTCGGCGGCGATGTCGACCCCGAACGCGTCGACCCGAAGGCTCGGCAGCGACACCGAGATCGGGCCTGCCCCGCACGCATCGGCGTCGTTCATGATGCCTTTGACCACGCCATCGACGCCGGACAGGTCGGCGGTGGACAACGAGGTGAGCGTGACCTCGTCGTAGCCGGACCGATCGAGGCCGGATTTCACCATGGTGCGCACTTGATCGGCGGGCCGTTCCCGGACCGGGCGGGTGATCATTCCTGCTTGACAGAACCGGCAACCGCGGGTGCAGCCTCGAAACACTTCGACGCTGAGGCGATCGTGGACCACTTCGGTGAGCGGGACGAGTTGATTCTTGGGGTAGGGCCACTCGGCCAGGTCGCTGACCGTGCGCTTGCGCACCACCGGTGGCACGTCGGGAAACCGGGGCTCGACCGCTCTGAGGTTCGGCCCGTCGTAGTGGGCGGCGTACATCGAGGGTACGTAAACCCCCTCGAGGTGGGACAGCCGGCGCAACAGCGACGTGCGATCACTCGAACCGGTCGCAGCGAACTCGGCCAGGATCGCGGTGATCTCTCCCACCGCTTCCTCGCCATCGCCCAAGACGACGACGTCGAGGAAGTCGGCCAGGGGCTCGGGGTTGTACGTGCAGTGCCCGCCGGCCATCACCAGCGGGTGTTCGGCGGTGCGCTCGGCGGCCCGAACCGGTACCCCGGCAAGGTCGATGCAGTTGAGAACGTTGGTGTAGGTGAGTTCGGCCGAGAGGTTGAACGCCAGCACGTCGAACTCGGCCGCCGGAGTGTGATGTTCGACGCTGAACAGGGGGATCCGGTTCGAGCGCATCAGCGCTTCGAGGTCGGTCCACGGTGCATAGGC